>CALCTI010000178.1 GCA_937894105.1 uncultured cyanobacterium | reverse complement strand
GGCATTGTCAAATTAACCTGCCATATTCTGGATGAGGCACTACCGTCCTGCTCGCTCCTAGAAATGGGGCTCCTATGCAACAGAGGCTAGCCCCGTCAGCTCGCGCCAGTGCTCAAATCGCTGGCTCATTATTGCTCGATAATCGCTGGCTGAGTGTTGATGTTGATGGGGATGAAAGTAACCTCGGATTGGCTCAAAGGCAGACAGGAATCGTTGGGCTCCTCCTGGAGATTTGAAACGACCCATTCGCCTCTCTCGGTTTCTAGTGGGGCGATGGGAGTTCTCCGCTCGATTGTTCAACCCCCGGTGCTGTCGGTGTTCAACGGTGGGTATCAACTCCTGCTTCGCTGCTGCGTAGCTCCTCATCTTGTCCGTGACCATGACTCCGGGAGCACTGCCGGTTCCCTTAAGCAGTTTGCGAAATAACTTCTTCGCTGCCCCCTTATTACGACGGCGCTGCATGAGAATATCGATCACTTGACCTTGAGCATCTACCGCTCGCCACAGGTAAAACTGTTTTCCTTTAATGGTGACCACCACTTCGTCGAGATGCCACTTATCCACAGGGGCTGGGCGACGTTTACGAATTTGGTGGGCGTAGTCCTGAGCAAACTTTTGGCACCAGTTGCGAAGGCTCTCGTAAGTCACCTCAATGCCGCGATAGAGCATCATCTTTTCGATATCGCGGTAGCTCAGGGGAAAAGTGTAGTAGAGCCAGACGCAGTAGCGAATGATTTCCACAGGAAATCGGTGACGTTTGTAGCGAGTCTCCACGTGCTTGCCCCCCCCTTTTCTCGCTCAGAGCTTACCACGTCAGTTAATTTGACAATGCCGTGAAGGGCACTGGGATTTTGCGTAAGTTCTGTCCACTTAAGTTAAAGTCTTAATTCGTTCAGGCAACTCTGAGCGAACGCTGATGTATTGACTAATGCGAATTTGCTCAATTAAATCGCGAATTTCTTCCTCGGGACTGCCTAGCTGATTGAGTAAATGGGTACTTAATTCCAGTGCCGCCTCAAACTCTGGCTGCACCACCTCCGCTGCCCCCATGCGCACCAACATGTCCAATTCTCTGTTGTCATGAACCCGAGCAATGATGTCTAAATTGGGGTTAGCTTGTCTGGCATGACGTAGCAGGAGCCGGGTACTGGATGGATCGGGAAGGGCGATCGCCAGGGCCTTGGCCTTTTCTAAATGAGCTTTTTCTAACACCAATTCTGAATGAGCATCCCCATAAATAAAGGGCAAATTATCGTGACGCAATTTACGAATTGCCGCTTCGCTATTTTCTAATATTAAAACTGGGTACCCTTGCTGTTGCAAAATAGAAACTATAACGCTCCCTACTCGACCAAATCCAGCCACCACAACGTGGTCTTTAGGAGCTTCAAATTGCCGCAGCCAACGCACCACAAAGGGATTGTGCTCTAGGCGATCCGCAATATCCGGCGCAACGCTAAAAATAATGGGCGTCAACACCAGGGTAATGGCCGTTGTGCCCAGGAGTAAGAGGTAGGGGCGATCGTCAATCAGCCCCAGAGACTTTCCTTGGGAGGCAAGAACAAAGGAAAATTCTCCAATTTGATTAATTCCAAATCCGGTTAAAAATGCGGTTTTAAACGAGTAGCCAAATCGCAACACAATGGGAAAAATAACCAGTGCTTTTCCCATCATAACTAGGGCAACTAAGCCAACCACTGCCCCCGCATTATCCAGTAAAACCTGTGGGTTAATTAACATGCCAATAGACGCAAAAAACAGGCTGGCAAAGGTATCTCGCAGGGGTAATATTTTTGATAATGCCTGGTCTGCTCGCTCGCTTCCAGAAATGGTTAAACCGGCAATAAAGGCCCCCATTTCGATAGATAATCCAAGCTGCTGAGTGATTAAAGCCACCCCTAAACATAGGGCGATTGTTGATAGTAATAGCAGCTCTGAACTTTCCGTCGCTGCAATAAGATTCATCAGCCGAGGCATAATCCATCGCCCTGCTCCGATCGCCACCACCAGAAATAATCCCGCCTTTAAGCTGGCGATCGCCAGCGCCGTCACCAAATCTTCTGGCTGATTCAACGCGGGCAACATGGCCAACATCACCCCCAGGGCCAGGTCCTGCACAATTAACATGGCTAGGGAAATTTGCCCATGCAGGGTACCCGTTTCTCCCCGCTCCGACAGGGTTTTAAGTACCACCGCCGTGGATGACAGGGATAGGGCTGCACCAAGAAAAATCGCCTCTGAAATGCCGCTAGCCCAGCCCAGGGCAACGGTAATCCCCGCTGTAATCCCCGCCGTTAGACCGATTTGCATCAAGCTGCCTTGAACGGCCACGTCTTTACTACGGCGAATTTCGGGCAGGGAACATTCCCCACCCAGGGCAACCAGCAAAAACGCCACCCCCAGTTCTGCCAGTCCCTGGATTTCTCCCACGTCTGTCAACAGGGCAAAGCCGAAGGGACCCACCAGGACGCCGCTGATGATGTAGCCCAATAGCGCCGGCTGCTTGCAGCGGTTAGCCACGTAGCCCCCTACCGCAGAGGTGCCTAAAACGGTCACGAAGTCGAGAATTAATCCTTCTGCTGCGGCTGCCATGGCGACTCTCTAAAATTGGAGGGTGAGCGGGGAACGAATGCTTTGAACGGTAAAGGAAACATTGAATAATCCCCTTAAAACCTTCCAAAACAGTGTAAGCACATTGCCGTGGGGCGCAAAAATATAGCGTGAATAAAGCGCCAAAAAATAAAACCGAACGGCGATCGCCATCCGGTTTTCGAAGGGATTTGAACTAAGGTATTGGATTCAAAAGCTGTAAATAGCGGTCTAGAAATAACGGACCAGAAATAACGGTCCAGAAACGCCCTAAAGCAAATACAGCAAAATAAACAAAAGAATCCAAATAACATCCACAAAGTGCCAGTAAAGTTCGGCCGCCTCGATGCCAAACCTACTTTCAGCGGAGTAATGCCCCTCCTGGCGCGATCGCCACAGCACCGACCCCATCAGTAGCAATCCAAAGGCAACGTGGAGCCCATGAAACCCCGTTAGTACGTAAAACGTACTGGCAAAAAGATTGGTAGTTAAACCAAACTCCAAATGGGCATATTCATAGCCTTGCCCCACCAAGAATAACGCCCCCATCGCTGCCGTAATGGCGAACCAAAGTTGAACGCCTTTTACGTCGTTTTCCTTGATGGCATCTTCAGCTTTGTGAATAACAAAACTGCTGGAAATCAAGATTAGGCTATTAATGCCTGGCAGCAATAATTCTAGTTCCGGCGTACCTTCTGGCGGCCACTCTGGTGTTACCGCACGAAAGGTTAAGTAGGCGGCAAAGAGTCCTAGAAAAATAAAAGACTCTGCCACAAAGAACATATACAAACCAAAAATTCGATGGTCTGGATGATCCTCTAAGTGGCTAGCGCCGTGACCGTCGCTGTAACCGTTTTGGGCAACGGCGATCGTCTGTTCTGAGTTGACTGTTGAACCCTGCATAGGACTCCAAAAAAACAGAAATTAATAAGTAAATAAAAGGGTGGAATAATCCCACTGCGTACCGATTGAAAGTGAGTCTCCCAAAGCCTTTCTTGCCTTAGCTAGAAAATAGTCAAGCGAGCCATTAACTCCGAGACACTCACCTTTGGAGACCCTAATTGGACAAAATATCCGACGCTCGTAGTTTGGAAATCGGGCGTTTTTTCGATCCGCGCCGTTCCCTAACACCGTAGTCATAGGGTCCTGTTTTTAACACCGGCGGCGTCGGGAAATTATGCTCCGGCGGGGGCGACGATAGGGTCCATTCCAACGTCAGCCCATCCCAAGGATTGGCGGGCGCTTTTTCCCCAGAGCGCCAGCAGACGACAGCGTTCACGAGAAACGGAATCGTTGACACCGCCAGAATGTAAGACCCAATGCTGCAAATGGTATTGATCGTTGCGAACTGGGGATCATACTCGGCGACGCGGCGAGGCATTCCCATTAACCCCAGGTAGTGCATGGGCAAGAAGCAGAGGTTAAAGCCCACTAGGGTGAGGACAAAGTGAATGCGCCCCCAGGTTTCGTTAATCATCCGCCCGGTCATTTTCGGGAACCAGTGATAAATCGAAGCGTAGAGCCCAAACACCGATCCGCCGAAGAGCACGTAGTGTAGGTGCGCTACCACAAAGTAGGTGTCGTGAACGTGGATATCAAAGGGGACCGATGCCACCATCACGCCGCTCAGTCCGCCAATGACAAACATGGACACAAAGCCCATCGCAAAGAGCATGGCGCTATTGAGACGTAGTTTTCCACCCCATATGGTGGCCAACCAGCTAAATACTTTGATCCCCGTGGGCACCGCAATCACCATGGTGGCGATCATAAAGAACATCCGCAGCCAGGCAGGGGTGCCGCTGGTAAACATATGGTGCGCCCACACAATTAAGCCGAGAAAGCTAATGGCAAGGCTGGAGTAGGCGATCGCCAAATATCCAAAAATTGGCTTGCGAGAATGGACCGGCAAAATCTCAGAAATGGTGCCAAAAACCGGCAGGATCATAATATAAACTGCCGGGTGGGAATAGAACCAAAACATATGTTGGTACACCACCGGATCCCCACCGCCAGACGGATTAAAAACTGAGGTTCCCGCTAACAGGTCAAAGGACAAAAGAATCAGTGCCCCAGCCAATACTGGCGTAGAAACCAAAATCAAAATAGATGCCGCAAACATAGCCCAGCAAAACAGGGGCATATTGTTAAACTTCATCCCCGGCGTACGCATTTTAATAATGGTGGTCAGGAAATTAATCGCCCCTAAAATAGACGATGTTCCTAACACCAAGACGCTTAAGATCCAGATCAATTCCCCCGATTTCCCATTCATTAAACTCAAGGGTGGATAGGAGGTCCAACCGGAAGCCGCCGCCCCTTCATTAATAAAGAAACTGCTCATCAGAAGCACTCCGCCGGGGGGGATCATCCAAAAGGCGATCGCATTCAACCGAGGGAACGCCATATCATTGCAGCCCAGCAGCAGCGGCAATAGATAATTCCCAAAGGCTCCCGTTCCTGCCGGCACAATCCACAGGAAAATCATCACCGTTGCGTGGATAGTAAAGAGCTGGTTATACAGCTCTCGACTAACAAAATCCACTTCCGGCGTGGCTAGCTCAAGACGCACGCCCGTGGCCAATGCGCCGCCGATTAGAAAGAAAATAAAGCTGGTTACCAGGTACTGAATACCAATAACCTTGTGGTCCGTATTGAAGGTGAAATATTTCTTCCATTCACCCTTCGGTTCTTGGGGAAGTTCATCCTCCACCAGCGGTCGCACTTGTGTTTGTGCCATAGGGTTTTAAACAGGTATTGTTAACGATGAAATTGCCAATGGAAGCGGCTAAGAATAGGGGATTATTACGTCTAAAAAATCGCAATTCGGCAACGAAACTACGTCTAAAAAATTTGGGGGTAAGGCGTACTGCATCCTTTTTAAGAGACAGACTAAGTGGTGAAAACCCTGTGATCCTTGTAATGATGAAAAACGCCCCAGCACAAGATTTTGATGGTTAATTGACACCCCGCAACAGCCCCTAGTGAAGATGGGACATGCCCTGAAGGGTCTTAGCGTTAACTCCCATTTCCTCGCTGTAGGGTTTTAGGAAGTTGCGATCGCTCATGGTTTGGGGGTTAGCTTCTGTGAAATCTCCCGCAGCCGCCGCCAAGGTCAATTTGTCAGCAGGGTCCACCGCCGCCACCATACTTGCCATCCAGGTGTCATAGTCCTCCGGTGAATCCACCACCACCTCTGCCCGCATCGCTCCGTGGTAAGCCCCACACAGCTCGGCACACACAATGGGATAGCGCCCGGTAACGACGGGCTTAAACCGCAGGGACGTTTGTTGCCCAGGGATGGCGTCCTGCTTTAGGCGAAACTGGGGAATCCAGAAAGCGTGGAGCACGTCTTGGGCTTTGATATTAAGCTGCACCGTCTTATCAAGGGGCACATGTAGCTCACCGGAAAGAACGCCCGTATCGGGGTAGGTGAAAAGCCACGCGTACTGTAAGCCCATTACGTCAACGTCCAAATCGGCATTAGACATGCCACCACGGGAAGCTCCCACCCCATAAGCGAGGGTGTTGTCCTTAGCTCCCCGCTTCTGTAGGTCACGGGTTGCCGGATCCTCGTCGATGGTGGCAGCGATCGCCGCTCCCCCATGGTTATGGGCCACTAAAGTGCCCCCAGAGGCCATCGGGTCTAGCCCCCCCATTTCGCTATAAATTTCAAAACTATAAAGGGAAATTCCCAACACGAGAACGGCCGGAATCGACGTCCAGAGCACCTCAAGGGGAATATTTCCCCGAATCGGCGGCCCATCGGTGTCGTCTCCTGGACGTTTCCGAAAGCGAATTCCCGCGTAAATTAAAACGCCTTGCACCAATACAAATAATCCCAGCGCAATGGTCAACATTACATTAAACAATGAATCAATTGCGCCAGCATTCGCACTAGCAGGAACGGGAAGCAGGTGATTGTTTTGGCTAAACCAGAGACAAAAGAGCGTCAAGGCAATGCCACCTAACATTGCCAAGATCGCATTTGGAATTTTCACGGGTAATGGATCAGTGGCATGAGGTTTACTTTCCCACGTTAGATCAGTCCTTTTAAGAACGTGGGGTTTCTATCAATTCGCAATGCATTCTTTAGATTTACTTCGGGATTAAATCCACGAAATGCCCTTATTCCCGCATACTAAATTCAGTCTTTCGACGCTTTTTCTTAATATTGCTTAAGCTTTTTGGTCATTAACTTTAAATACAATCAAAGCCTTAAAAACAATCGAAGGGAAGAAAACAATTGGTTTTCCGCGAGGTTGCCAACAAATCTTTTACGCTATTTACAATGTGCTGCCCTGGGATGCACGACTGGCGTGCCCCACATAGAATTGCGCATGAAAAATCACACAAGTGCTCGCCGATTGTGCACATGTAGTCGATTCATTAGTTGATAAGACGGTTGGCGCTCGCTGAGCTTGGTCCTTTGCGAAGCGTCTTTCTTTGTCTTTTCATGAAACAGAGCGACTGGGTAAAACAATTGCGACCAAAACAGCGGCCACAACAGTTGCGGCACCGCTAACCAGCGATACCGCAACTGAAACAGATTCGAGAGTGAGTGTGTAACCCGAAGGTTGAAAACGGGAACGAGCGCTGTTGTACTGAAATAAGACGGAGCGTTGGAGGAGTATGCCAGAGGCATGGATTGCAGAGATTAGTTACACAGTGAACCAGAACTGCCTAGCTCCATTGTTGCGTGAATACTAGTTCAGCTCTTCTCTGCCACTCATTAACAGAATACCCAAGAAAAGCAGCTTCATAATTAAAGTTTGAAATAAGCTCGGGAACCATTTTTGGAAAAATGATTCAAAAATTGATCCAGAGTGAGTCAGTGGCGAGTTTTGTGAAAATTATGTGTAGACCCTATGGAAATGATTCAAAAATAATTCGGAAATTGATCCTTTTCGCCTGTCCTTTGGATACCACTCCTGGCAAGGGACAGGCGCACTTTAAGTCTAACGTTTAGTTTCTTAGGATTATTCTCTTTAAAACTGAGCGCCCCTATTGAACCACATCGGCAAAAAGCCAGCGATCGCCCTGACGTACCAGGCGAAACGTACTGGTTTCTGAGGATTGTCGCCCATTTCGCAGGGAATAAACCAGCCGCGCCCGTACGATCGCCCGATCAGCAGTACTCTCCAGCACCGTAATGGAGTCCACGGTGGTACGTTGCACCTGGGTCCACCATCCGGTGTAGCTATCAAAGCTATTTTCGGAAAAATTGCGCTTAAACTCTGGCGTTAAGCGATTCCAGCCTTCGCGGTAGTTGCCTTGGTTTAAGGCGCTGTAGTAGTCTCGCAGCCCCGCTTCCGCAGAGGGCGCATTGGGGGGCGTATCAACAGAAGCATTATAGGGGACGGCGGTGGGGCTGGACGTGGGACTAGAGGTGGGGCTGGGGGTTAGGCGACCAATGGTGTTGTCCCGCAGCCAATCTTGAAATATTTTGCCCAGGTCAAATTCCGGCAGTTCAAATTCAGGAAAGGGAATTTCTGGTACGTCGATAATGCCGTTATCCTCAAAGTCGCTGTCTTCAACGGTGTCGCTGTTTTTACCGTCGGTCGTGTCTTGGGAGGAGATAGGAAGAGCGTCGTGAAGGGGAAA
>CALCTI010000177.1 GCA_937894105.1 uncultured cyanobacterium | reverse complement strand
CACCGTAGAAGATTAACCTCAGTGGCGGTGCGTTGCTAGGGCAACACACCCTACCCGTGTAATGCTGTTTTCTCTCCTAAACCTGCAATGCCAAATAAATTTGTGGAGCACTCCCCTGGAAGTTAATGGATGACAGACAACCCCTAAAGTCGAATTGAAAATGATCCAAGGACCGTAAACCCTTCGCCGGGGTAGTTTGCCCTTTCGCGGCTGTTAAAGACGCTTTCAATGTAGTCAACGTCAAACAGGTTTCGAAAATTGACCGCCGCCTTCCAGTTGTCGCTTTCGTAGGCAATCACCGCATTGGCGATAAAGTAACCGTCAACGTCAAAGCTATTGGCGAAGTCGCCAAAACGATCGCTCACATAATTAAAGCCCCCTCCCAGCATTAGCCCCTCTAGGGCACCAGACTGAATCTCATAGGTGGTCCAAAGATTGGCCACATGTTCAGGAGCATTGAAAATCCGATTGCCGGAATTGGGATCATCCTCGCCGGTCAGTTCCGTGTCCAAATAGGCGTAGTTAACCACAATATTCCAGCCCGGCAGGATTTCGCCAATGACATCTAGCTCAACGCCTCGGCTGCGCTGGGACTCGCTATTGATGGAAAACGATGGATTACGTGGATCGGGAACCGCCACATTGTCTTTTTCTAGGTTAAACAGCGCCAAACCAACGGATAGGCGATCGCCCAGCAGTTCCGCCCGGGCACCGATTTCAAACTGCCTACCACGCTCCGGGTCCAGTAATCCCCCTTCAAGGGCGGGGGCAGTGTTCGGCGAAAAGGAGGTGCTGTAGCTGGCATAAAGGGAAATATCCTCCGACGGCTGATACACCAGCCCCACCCGAGGACTCCAGGCACTTTCTTGCAGTTCGGATTCGCTAACGCCACTCAAAAGATTAAAGCTTTCCGACTCCTGATAAACAGAATCAAATCGCAGCCCTGCCAACAGAATCAAATTGTCTAAAATCTTGACTTGATCTTGAATATAAATCCCCAAGCTATCAGTAGATGAATCGCTGCGTTCCACCACTGATAGCTCTCCGAGATCCAGCGTGGGAAGGGCGGCGTAATTAGGATCAAAAATGTTTAATAAGCCAATTTCGTCTGGGTCTGGCGGGATAAGCGTTTGCGATTCAGAGCCGTCGAGCCCTCGAAAATTCAGGAAATCAATGCCCACCAGTAGGGTGTGTTCAAGGGACCCGGTGGTAAATTCACCCACGAGGTTGGTTTGCATTTCTAAATTACTCGCCGGCTGGCTAGAGCGAGAGGCATAGAGAAAGAGATCGCCTGTGGTTTCATTAAAAGTTTCGGGGATTAGACCCAGACCCACGGCAAAATCGGCAAGGTTGAACGTAAAGCGGGACTCGTAGTGGCGATAAAAGAACGAATTGCGCAGCTTCCAATTTTCGTTAAAACGATGTTCAAAGCGGTAGCCAGCCCGAAATGACTCTGCCGTTGTTTCATCGCCACGGTTACTCGTCGCTCGATCCAGGGGAATATCGGCAATGGAGTCGCCAATCACCGGTAACCCAAAATCATTGGGGCGGCGATCGCTGCGATACTCTAACTCCAGGGTCAGATTAGTATCATCGCCAATATCAAAGGCAATCACCGGCGCAATAAAAAACCGCTCCACTGGAGTATCAAAATCACGGAAATAATCTTCGGTGCGATACAGGGCGTTGAGTCGATAGCGAACGTTGCCGTCAGCGGTGATGGGACCAGTAATATCAATACTCGGCTCCAACAGCCCTCGACTTCCGGTGCGAAAGCTCAGCTCGTAGCGGGGCTCCCTTAAGGGCTGTTCCGTTACCAGGTTGATTACGCCGCCCGGCTGGAGGGATCCAAATAGAATCGACGCGGGACCTTTTAGCACCTCAATGCGCTCAATATTGGCCAGCTCCTGAAAACCGATATTGCCCACCCCTCCATTAGCCAGGCGCACACCGTCCCGCAACACAGAGGAGCTACCAAAACCACGAATCGTAAATCGTTGCCCTCGAGGATCGCTAGAACCCGCCACCACACCGCTGGCGTTGCGAACGGCATCGTTAAGGCGAATGGTCCCTTGGTCCTCCAAAATCTCCCGAGGAATGATCTGGATGGACTGGGGCACATCTCGCAGGGGAGTGTCGGTGCGGGTACCCACGGTGGCATTGGGAACGAAATAACCCTCCCCTTGACCGGTTACGCCGAGTTGAATGGCCTCATCATCAGCATTGCTGCCCGGAACGCCGGGGGTAATGGCTAAGGTTAATCCCCCTGGACCGGAGCGAATGGTGGCGGCGGGAGGGGCATCGGTGCCGGTGATGGAAAGTTGGACGCGATTACCTGGTAACGCCACCGCTTGCACCAGCGCGATGCCTTCCGCCGGCTGAAATTCCTCCAGTTCACTTTGCCCTAACACCGCGTTGGGAATGTCTAAAATCAACGCATTGCCCACAATCCGTGAGCTGTCGGGCTCCGCCAAGGTTCCCCCGGAGGTTGCCAAGACCACTTCCACGCCGCCACTTGTTGGCTCAACGGTTAACCCCGTTACCGTAACGGTGCCCGCCTGGGCAAGGGATTCAACGGCTTGGAAAGGGGGCGTTGTCCCATCGCGATTTACCTCAGGGGCTTTCAGGGGCGATCGCGCCACGGCAGCGTCAGCCATCCACAGGGCACCGCCAAGGCTGAGCAGCATCAGCGTACTGAACTTGGACACGGTCGTTTTCATAGTCATTCCTCACACTCCACCGGAAAGGCAATTGATGCAGTGCAATCCCCTTAAGGTTGCTCTATCTGGATCAGAAATTTAGATCAGCAATTTAGATCAGCAATCAAATTCAAATTCAAATTCAAATTCAATTTGATTCCGTCAACATAAAGGAATAGCTCTCAATAAAGGAACACCCTTAAGACTTAAACGCCGTTATTAAACCAAAAAGCTGTAGCATTTGATCCTTAAGTCACGTCCTAAAATCGAATCGAAAACGAGCCGACGACCGTAAACCCTTCACCAGTGTAATTTCGATCCGATCGCGAGTTGATGACGCTTTCAATGTAGTCAACATCAAACAGGTTGCGGAAATTTACCGCCGCTTCCCAGTTTTTTCCCTCATAGGCGATCGTCGCATTGGTCAGAAAATAACCGTCAACTTCGAAGCTGTTAGCAAAATTGCCAAAGCGCTGGCTCACGTAGTTAAAACCACCCCCAAGCCTGAGTCCTTTTAGGGCACCCGCTTGGATCTCATAGGTCGTCCAAAGGTTGGCGATGTGCTCGGCGCATTGAAAAATCGATTGCCAGCGTTGGGATCGTCCTCATCGGTAATTTCCGTGTCCAAATAGGCGTAGTTGGCAACGATATTCCAGCCAGGAAGAATTTCGCCAATAATATCCAACTCAACGCCTCGACTACGCTGAGCTTTACTGAGGATCGAGAATCCTGGGTTATTCGGATCGGCAACGGCAAC
>CALCTI010000176.1 GCA_937894105.1 uncultured cyanobacterium | reverse complement strand
CGCCTCCACCAGCGGGTTCAAGTAAGCGATCACCTCACCATATTGCTTAGCTTCCAACAGCGATCGCGCCTCTTCCAGCGGATCCTGCTTCACGTCGGGCGCTTCCGCCTCTGGTTTTTCAGCAGCCGCTGATTGCGCTTCGACAGGCTCCGGTGACTCCGCTTCGGCGCTAGGTTCCTGGTCCGGCTGGGGCTGTTCTTCGTCGGACCAAATAGCCTTGTTCTCAGCAAACCCCCCCTCCTCGGCGATCGCGTGCGCCTCAGCGCCACCCTCCCCCTCAGCAGCATCCACCGGCTGAGCACCCGGCTCAACATCCAGCTCAGCACCCGGTCCAGCATTCTGTTCAACGGCATCCGCATCCTTCGCCAACGCCGCCGCATCCCCCTGCACGTCCAGCTTCATCACCCGAGGCGCACCCTGGCTAGGCACATCCAGCTGAATTTCCAACGAAATCGGACCCAAATCCACCTTGGTAGACACCGCCACCTGCTCCACCGGCAAATTGCGCGACTGCACCTGGGAAATGCTCGCTTCCAATAGCTCAAACGCCTGGTCCAACGTCTGACGCGGCGACGCAGTGGGTTTGGCGGCGGCTGAGCCTGGAGAAGCAGATTCAATACTGGTTTCTACGGTGGGATCCAGCCCCAGAGCCTCGGTCGCAAAATTATCATCGGCGGGGGCAACGGTAGGCTGAATGGCTGTCTCCACCACCTGTCCCACAATTTTTTGCAGCTCCGCAAAATTCATCTTCGGCTGGGGCGGCTGCACGGGCTTCGGCGACGGCGTAGAAAGCTGGGCTGTATTAGTAGCTCTGGCGATCGCCCCCCCGTCCTCAGCATCCTCTACCGGCTGATTAACGCTCTTTTCTTCAGCGCTCTTTTCTTCAGCGCTCTTCTTTTCAACGCCCTTCTCTTCAACGTCATTCTCTTCAGTGGGCTCCTCTTTCGACACGCTTCTAACAGTGGTTTTAGGTGCTTTTGCCCCATCCAAATCCGCCGCCGTGGGCAAAGCACCGGGAGCTGCCAGGGGCAAGGTGGATCGCCATTCCGGTTCCGCCTCCCCCATCGCCCAGCCTTCCACGGTCACCTGAGGCTCCACCTGACTGAGCCCCAACTTATCCAATCCCCGCTTCACATAGCCCAAAATCTGTCGCTGGTCCGGAGCCAAAATGCCCAGAAACGCAATCACCAGACCCTCCGAGCGATCGCGATTCACCTGCACCGAAATGCCATCCTTATGCAACGGGCGCGACATTATCGCCGCGATCGCTTCCGCATATCCCTGGCGGGCTAAGCTCAACAGTTGGGTCACATTTGCCATAGGGGAACCTAATTTGCCTCACGGAGCAGCAGGTAATATAGCCGCCCGGTGGAGCCCGTCACCCCTGCCCGCGCGCCGGCCCGCGACCCGGTGCCCATAAAATAATCGGCGCGACCGGGACCAATCATGGCGCTGCCCGTATCCTGGTCCAGCACAAACCGGTTAACTCGATGATATTCAATCCGCCCCGCGCCATTCACATAGGGCAACGACGTATTCACCAACGCTAAAGCTCCCGGCGGCATCAAGTAGCGATCGGCTGAGACTGTCACGTTCAGGTTGCCCTGAGCCGGTGCGCCGTTAGTTTCCCGAAAGAAAATAAACCGGTGATTGCGCGGCAAATAGTTATTAATCTCCCCCGGATTCTCTTCGAACCAGCGAATCATCACCGGCAACGTCATTCCCCGGCGGGGCAATTTTCCATCCTTCGCAATTTCGCCGCCAACGCTCACGTAAGGATAGCCATTATTTCCCGCATAGCCCACGGAGCTGATGGACCCATCGGGCAACTGCAACCGCGCCGAGCCCTGGATATGCACCAGGAATGCTTCCATGCGATCGCGCAGCCAAAAAAGCTCTTGTCCTTTGATCAAGCTTTCGGTGCCCTCACCATCCTTTCCTTCCAGCTCCTCGCGAGTGGGATAAGGCTGCTGCCACTGGCTTTGATCCCTCGGCACCCGATACAGGGGATAGCGAAATTCCTCCGTTCGCACCCGGCTGGCACGATACACCGGCACAAAATATCCCGTAAAAAACACATCCCCTCGACCGCTGCGCCCCACGGACGCATACAGGTCAAATTCCCGAGCCACCGCCGTTTGCAACTCCTTGGCCGACTTCGCCGCTACCACCAACTGTCGAAACCGCCGTAAACTGCGCAACACCCGAGCGTGGGTCACCCCTTCCACCGGATAATTACGATAGGCGTCCCTGGATTTGGGGGTTGCCATAAAGCGCAGGCTGTAATCGATGGATTTCAGCAGGTTTTGGCGATCGCCCCGACTCCCAAAAAGCTGCCAGTCGGTGCCCAAAGAATTACCGGGAGTTAACCGCGTCGGTGTTGCCAGAGGCGTTTCCACATCACGGCTAAGGGGGCGACCATCAGGACCCAACGTTTCAGAAGGGGACGCGGGAGTGGGACCACCTTTCAAAAGGGCCAAGCTGAAGCCACCAGCGGCAGGCTTGGCCGTCAAGAGCGGCTGGAATTGGGGATTGGCTTGGGCTGGATTCAGCTTTAGCCCAGCGGCAGCTAAGCCCAGGGCACTGAGGACGATTCCGACAGCAGCTCCAATGGAGCCAGCGCGACGTGAAAAACTACGCATAAGCAAGCAGGTGGTGTGTGGGATGGCGAACAGAGAGCCACGGCCGCGATCAACCGGGCTCCCCTGCAAAAAACATTAAGGAATGAAATTAAAACGCGGTCCAAAGCACTATTACTGTGGGAATTGCGACCGGTTAAACATCAACTTTAAAATTGCCTTATTTATGTTTCTTGTATGTTTTCTAAAAGGACCTTGTCAAGGATTATGACCAAGGGAGGCGGCGATCCCGGCTGGTTCTCCTTGTAGTTATTGCTGTAGTTATTGCTTTGAAATTAGTTCCTTCACCACCGAATCAAATGGTCTAATTTTGCACGTGTCTAATTTTGCACGTGTCTAATCTTGCATGTGTAATGTGGAAATCGGTGCCGTTAGGGCGTGTCATCAATAAACTCCAGAAACCTTGCCCAGCGGGAAGTATGTGCCCTTTTAAATAAAAAATATTAGGTGATGAAAGACTAGGGGCTGTCATCAATTGAATCCCTAAGTCAAGATCCGTAAGGGTTTCAGCCCCTAGCTTTGTTTGTTTTTAAAGGGCGCGTACTCCCCACGGCATAAGGCTTCTGGAGATTAATTGATGACATGCCCTAGGCGCTGAAATCGTGGTAGCTATGACCCTGAGAATTAACCCTTGAGACTTGATTGATGACAGCCCTTAGAAAGAGCGGTCAATGCTGGAATTAAAGACGGGCTCCACGCGAATTGCCGCCACCTGGGACGGGCGTAATACCATATATTCGCCCTGTACATTTTGAATCGGGACACTAATAAACGCTGTGGAGTCGGCTTTCGGCACCAGTTCTCCGCTGTACCACTTTTGAAAGGCTTGGATGCTGGAGAAGCGCACTTCTTCGCGGTGACCGCCCGCTAGCATTAGGTGTACGGCAAATTCATCGGGAGTTCTAGCCATAGGACAAGATGCGGTTTATGTGGGCGTTTTTTTTGTGAATAGAGTCGGCGCAACGTTTTGACGAGTTTTATCGGTAGCATCATGGAATGATCGCTGGCTCGTCCTAATTCAAACCAAGGGTAACCGATCGCACTGGATTTAGGGCAGAAAGTCAGGGGCGCAACGGGCGTGGCAATGGAGAACACTGGTGCAACTGGGGCGAGTCCCCTGGGTAATGTGCGGATTGTGTTGGTGGAACCGGCGGGACCGCGCAATGTGGGGGCGATCGCCCGGGTGATGGCAAATTTTGGGCTATCGGAGCTGGTGCTGGTGGATCCCCAGTGTGACCATCGGGGGCAAGAGGCGCGGACGATGGCAGTCCATGCCCAGGAAATGTTGGAGCGGGCGCCGGTGGTGGCGTCTGTGCCGGCGGCGATAGGGGGCTGTCAGCGGGTGGCGGCTACGTTGGGGCGGGAGTTTGCCGGTCGGGGTCCTGTGGAGGCGATCGCCCAGGTTTCCCCATGGCTCCTGGCTCAAGATTTACCCCCATCAAAACAGGTAACAACCCCAAGCGCTCTTATTTTCGGGCGGGAAGATCATGGGCTGAGCAACGATGATCTAACTTACGCCCAGCGGCTGGTAACCATTCCCACCGGGGCAGATAATGTGTCGTTAAATTTGGCCCAGGCGGTGGGGATTTGTGCCTATGAACTCTTACAGGCAGCAAAGGGAAATGCCCATCGATGGGCGGAGACGCAGAGGGCGATCGCGTCAGAAACACAGTCCGTGGCAACAACAGTAGCCAACACATC
>CALCTI010000175.1 GCA_937894105.1 uncultured cyanobacterium | reverse complement strand
TCAGGCAATTTACAGAGGAGTGCGTTGAAGGGAATCATCACACATTATACGGACTTGATATAACTTAGGTTTGAGCGATATTTATTGGTTTTAAAATTCAGGCTTTCTCTCTAGCTTAACTGACTAGAATTGGGTCAATACAGCATCATGGGAGGAAAGTCGCTATGGCACAGTCTTCGGGGTTCTGGGACAAGATTGCCGAGAAGTATTCGAAAGAGGCGATCGCCGACGAAGCATCCTACGAAAAAAAGCTGTCGGTCACTCGCGAATACTTTAAGCCAGAGATGGAAGTACTGGAGATTGGATGTGGAACTGGCTCGACGGCGTTGCTCCATGCCCCCTACGTAAAACATATTCGGGCAATTGATTTTTCAGAGAAAATGATTGCGATCGCCCAGGGAAAAGCAGCAGATCAAAATATTGAAAATGTCACCTTTGAACAATCTACAATTGATGACTTAGACGAGGCTAATCAAAGCCTTGATATGGTTTTAGGGCTCAGTGTTTTACATCTTTTGAAGGATAAAGAAGGGGCGATCGCTAAGGTTTATAAAATGCTACAACCGGGTGGACTTTTTGTTAGTAGCACCGCCTGTTTAGGGGACTCCATGCCTTGGTTTAAAATCGTTGCCCTGGTGGGTGGCATTGTCCGCCCGTTGGGATTATTTCCCCGGGTAAAAGTCTTTACCGTTGATAATTTGGTCGGGAGTTTAACCCAAGCTGGATTCGCTATTGATTATCAATGGCAGCCAAGTAAGGAAAAGGCAGTGTTTATTGTGGCGAAGAAACCTGAGTAAATTTGAGGACTGGCGTGTCTATTGGCTATGATCGGCGGTATCTTTGACCCGCTTTTACGCTGCCTTGCCCTATGGTTTCTGCTGTTTCTAAGTCACAAGCGATCGCCCCCCCAGCATCGGACATTCAGTTTCTGGGGGAAGAGGTGGCCACAGACTACGACACGGCGCGGGTGGTGATTTTGCCCATTCCTTACGAAACCACCACCAGCTACCGCCAGGGGTGCGAGGGAGGACCGACGGCGCTGTTGAACGCGTCCCAGCAGGTGGAATTTTATGACGGGGAGGTGGATCGGGAAACTTGGCCCGTGGGCATTTGGACCCATGGGGC
>CALCTI010000174.1 GCA_937894105.1 uncultured cyanobacterium | reverse complement strand
GGATGGGGGAAAGCTCCTGGTGCTTTGGCAACTTTGGCGCAAACTCCCGTTTTAGCGGCGATCGATATTGGCACCAATTCCATTCATATGGCGGTGGTGCGTATTGATCCAACGCTGCCGTCTTTTGAAATTATTGCTCGCGAGAAGGCGACGGTGCGGCTAGGCGATCGCGATCCCAAAACCGGCGAACTGACCCCCGAAGCCATCGGGCGATCGCTCGAAGCCCTATCCCGATGCCGCGACCTAACCACCAGCTTGCAAGTGGATCACACGGTTGCGGTGGCCACCAGCGCCACCCGCGAAGCCCCTAATGGTCGTGACTTTATTCGTAAAGTGCGCGATGAGTTGGGGCTCCATATTGACCTCATTGCTGGACCGGAAGAAGCGCGGCGGATTTATTTGGGGGTTCTATCGGGGCTGGAATTCGAAGGGCGTCCCCACGCGGTGATTGATATTGGCGGTGGGTCTACGGAATTAATCCTCGGCGATGGGCACGAGCCCCGTTACCTCAGCAGTACAAAAGTGGGGGCCGTGCGCTTAACGGACGCTTTTATTGAGCATGATCCTCCCACAAAGGGAGAATTTACTGCCCTGCAAAGCTATGCGCGGGGGATGTTGGAGCGGGCTGTGGAGGAGCTTCAGGAACAGCTCCATGCCCACGAAACCATAAAAGATATCACCCTTGTGGGCACTTCGGGCACTATTGAATGTTTGGCCGAATTCCACGCCCGCAGCTCCTTGGGAATAGTGCCGTCCCCTCTTCAGGGATACACCCTGACCCTGGATGCAGTGCGGGATACGGTGGATTGTTTACGATCGTTCACGGTGCAACAGCGGCGGGACCTGCCGGGAATGAATGAGCGGCGGGCAGAAATTATCGTTGCTGGAGCGGTGATTTTGCAGGAGGCGATGGAGCTGTTGGGATTGGATCAGCTGGTGGTATGCGAGCGGGCATTGCGGGAAGGAATCGTGGCGGATTGGATGTTATCCCACCGCCTTATTGAGGACCGGCTACGTTTCCAAAGTTCTATCCGAGAGCGCAGCACCCTGGCGCTGGCGAATAAATATCAGGTTAATTTGGCGGCGGCAGAACACGTGGCCAAACTATCGATGATGCTATTCGACCAAACTCGGGGGCTGCTGCACGATTGGGAAGAGGAGGAGCGGGAATTACTGTGGACCGCCGCAATTTTGCATGGTTGTGGGCTGCATATCGGCCATTCTGCCCACCATAAGCACGCTTACTATTTAATTCGCCATGGGGAACTGTTTGGGTTTACAGAAACGGAAGTGGAAGTGATTGCCAACCTTGCCCGATATCACCGTAAAAGTGCGCCGAAGAAACGCCATGATAACTATCAGAATTTAGCCGGAAAGGCGCGACGGAAATTGGTGGACGAGCTTAGTCCATTATTGCGATTGGCGGTGGCGCTGAATCGTCGTCAGGTTCAGTCAGTGAAGATGATTCAATGCCAGGTTCTAGGCAGTGGTGATAAGTTCCGTTTGCTAATTTCCCCCGCCAGTCCTAACGATTCCTGCGCTTTGGAACAGTGGAGCGTCAACTTAGAAAAAAAGGTGTTTGAAGAGCAATTTGAAATGCCATTAAAGTTAGCTGTAGAGTAAAAGATGAGCTGGCTAAATAGCAATTAGCTATCTAGAAATTAACTATCTAGCGATTAATTATTTAGCAACTCATTATCTAGCAACTAATTATCTAGAAATTAATTACTAGTCGTGCTACCAGCGTCGCCGCCCGACTCCTGAAATGGCAATAACTGCTAGGGCGATCGCCACCCCAAGCAGCACCCACAATACAATTCCCGGCAAAAAGGTCAACAGCCCCAATCCTCGCAGCAGCCACACCAGGAAAAATCCGCCGGTTGCCCAGGCGCACCAAATCAGAACCGGAGATTTTCGAGGCGATCGGATGGACATAATGGAGTTCCCTAAACTGTTTCCTGATGGAACGTCAACGTTTGCATTGCTATTGTGTCATCGTGACATAGGTCCTGTTTTTATCCCAAAACTTCCATGCGTTCTTTGGTTCTGTCCCTGGCAATAGCTGCCCCTTTGGCGATCGCCTCTGTTGTGGCATCGACACCGGTCCCAGCGATTGCATTCGATGCTCAAGATTTACAGCGCCTAAAGACCACCGGCCAATGCCCTGGCTGCGATTTGCGAGATGCGGAAATTCGTAATCTGAACGTGCAAAATGCGGATTTAACCGGGGCGGATTTAAGTGGGGCAACTATTACCGATTCGAGCTTGGTGGGGGCGAATTTTTCTCGGGCGGCATTGATTGGGACGACGTTTCGGGATGTGGACCTGGGGCGATCGCAGTTTTTCCAAACCCGTTTGCGCAATGGCAAGTTCAGCGGGGTGAATTTTGCCGGGGCGAGCATCCGTGAATCTTGGCTACGAGGTGCAGATTTAGCCGGGGCAGATTGGCGTGGGGTGACCGTTGATCGGCTGGTGCTGCGAGAGGCGGATTTATCGGGAGCGAATTTATCGGGGCTGGCGTTACAGCGATCGCAATTTATTGGTGCCAATTTGACCGGGGCGACCTTGACCGGGGCGATCGCCACGCGGGCAAATTTTGAGGGGGCAAACCTGGATAGGGTCATTGCGGGAGAGGTGAACTTTACCGGGGCAAGTTTTCGCAGTGCCCAGGTACGGCGGGCGGACTTTTTTGGGGCGAACCTGTCGGCGGTCAATAGCGACGGAGCGGACTGGAGTGAAACCCTGTTGGCGGGCAGCACTTTGCGGGGATCATCGTTCCAGGGAGTGCAGGCAGAGCGGGTCAATTTACAGCGGGCGATCGCCACCTCTAGCAACTGGACTGGTGCAGATGTGTCCGGCTCGTCGTTGTATCGAATGAATTTTGGGGCGAGTATTTTGCGATCGCTCGACCTATCAGGAGCCGATGCCCGTCAGGTGAATTTTGGCGGAGCGCAGTTAGCTGATGCAAACTTCACTGACACCAATGTGGAGCGATCGTACTTTTTGGGCGCTAATTTGGCTGGGTCAAGTTTTTCGGCGGCCATTGGGGGCGATCGTGCCAGATTTGCCCAGTTTTAAGCGCTTGCTAATACCAACTCTTCAATCTGGAGAGATGTCAGATGCCCGCCAAAACTAGTTTTCAAGGGTTTTAAATATCGCTTTAATTTAGAGAATTGGCATAAGAAAAGGAAGGCGAAGTGACATAAAATTCCCGATCAATAAATGCCCGCTCAACGCCAAAATGCACCGTGCAATTTAGGGAAGACAATTGCTTCTATTCCTAACTGCACAGTGCATTTTTTATCAAGCTATTCGGTGAGCGTCTTAGCCCTGCTTACGCTTCTTGTTAATCAATCCTAAAGCTGCAATGGAACCTAGACCCAAAAGACCGGTGGGCTCGGGAACAGACTCAGGCACAGGCACTTCTTTCAGGTTGAGATTGAAGTCGCCGTAGAAGAACCGGTTTGCCATGGCTTGCTCAGCACCATTCACCACAAAAGTGCTGTTCTCCGTATCCGCCGTGAACCAGGTGGACAGACCAAAATCCTTGGTGTGGTCGTTCGCGCCGTTGTCTCCCATCTGGACAGCCTTCGTTGTATCCATCTGTTTTAGTTGGATAGAAGAGCCCGCGTAGCGACCCCCATCAGCGGAGACCGTCGCGGAACCGGCAGTGAAATCAAAGAAGTCCCAGTTATCCTCAGCCCAAGCATACTTCTCTTCATCGGTTTGCCCGATGGCGTGCCTCGTTCCCTTCAAGCTGCTGGGGGTATCCACGGCGAAGAAGTCGATATCCACATCCCAGTAGTGGTCACTGAATTTCTTGTTGACGATTCTGCCGCTCAAATTAGCTGTGACGTTACCATCGGTATCTTCGTAAATATTAAAGGTGCCGGGGCCGTTGTCCCATACGAACACCCGATCATGCCTAGTGATCGCACCATCCCCATTGTCATAGTCATGCAGACCGTTGATGACGGCGGCAAAGTTGTATCGGGTCGCTTCCGTGGCTTCGTAGGAAGAAACGAGGCTGTAGGCACTAGCAGGAGAGGCTGCAGCTACTGTACCGAGGACTGTTACGCCGGCGATCGCACCGCTGAGGAGAGAGTAGGGTTTCATAGCAAGTGGGAAGTTAAAGAAATAATGACAAAGTCGCGCTGAGCGGCAAAACCTGGGTTTTACGGAATAAAGCTACCAGTTAACTAAGCCTTAGCTCCTTCGCACTGCCACTGACTAAGGATTGGTAGACCCGAGGCGTCGTTTCCGTATTGCCTTTGCTTATTCACAACAATACTGACCACGATGTATGGGAAACAACAGGCAAGTTCCAATCTTCACCCAAGCCTTATAACTTCATCAAAGCCTCATCAAATAGCGCGAATTATGAAGCGCAGATGAGAGTTGCGAGGCAGCTTCTGGGCTCAAAATTTCCACAAACAGTCCTTGGCATTCCACCTAAGCTTCCTGGCTGCCTATTCTCGCAGGGGTTAGCCGTAGGCTTTTACGTAGTATTCGCGATAGGCAGGAGACAGCAAGGGCTGCCACCAGTTCTGATTTGTCAAATACCATTCCACCGTTTGCCGCAGTCCCTCTTCCACGGTCACCGACGGCTCCCAGCTCAGCTCGGCTTTGATTTTGGTGGCGTCGATCGCATAGCGCTGGTCGTGCCCGGGACGATCTTTAACGAAGGTAATCAAGGATTCACAGGGACGGATGGGTAGGGTGACGCTGTGCTTTGGCCCTAGCTCATCCATTAGCCCACACAGGATTTTTACCAGGTCCAGGTTGCGCACTTCGTTGTTGCCGCCGATGTTGTAAGACTCGCCGGGGGTGCCGTTGTGGATCACTGTAGCGATCGCCTCGCAGTGGTCGGTCACATATAACCAGTCGCGAATATTCTGTCCGTCCCCATACACCGGCAGGGGTTTGCCCAGCAGCATATTGATACACATCAGCGGCACCAGCTTTTCGGGAAAGTGGTAAGGACCGTAATTATTGGAGCAATTGGTCATCAGCGTTGGCATGCCGTAGGTATGAAAATAGGCACGCACCAGGTGATCGCTGCCAGCTTTGGAGGCGGAATAGGGGCTGTTGGGGGCGTAGGGAGTGGTTTCACTAAAGGCGGGATCCGTGTCTTTCAGACTGCCATACACTTCGTCAGTGGACACGTGCAAAAAGCGATAGGCGTCGGGCTTGTTCGCGCTGAGCCAATGTTGCCGGAAGGCTTCTAGCAGGGTAAAGGTGCCCACCATATTGGTTTGGATAAAGGCACCGGGTCCCAGAATGGACCGGTCCACGTGGGATTCGGCGGCGAAATGGGCAACGGTGTCGATTCGCTCTGCTTTTAGCAGCTCGTCGATTAACGGGCGATCGCAAATATCCCCTTCCACAAACCGGAAATTGGCGATCGCGTCTAGCGGTGCCAAGGTGGCGCGATTGCCCGCATAGGTTAGGGCGTCCAACACCACAATGGAATCGTCGGGATAGGCATTATGCCAGTGGTAAACAAAATTGGAGCCAATAAAGCCAGCGCCGCCAGTGATCAAAATTCGGCGAGGGGAACGGGAATCAGCCATGGGAATCGTTAACGCCAATAGAACAGAACTATCAAATCACTAAATCGCAAGTTCCATAACCGTTCTATTGATAATTGCGTTTAAGAACTTAATTGCGCTTAAGAACTTAGCTGATCATTGCACGCGCGGTCGATACGCCGAATCAAAATCTAGGCGTTGCTGGATCAAGCTATAAGCCGATTACCGAAAGCCACGAAACCTCGTTTGGAACTTTGCGAAAACATGTCCCTATTCAGCAACGTCAAAATCTACTGCTCTAACAACTGCGCTGCCTGACCCTGCATCATTTTGAAAATATTGTAAAAACCATTAGCTCGCGACGGGGTGAGGCTTACGTTTAGCTTGGTTTGCTTAATAAAATCCGGTTCTAAATCCGTAATTGCCTGAGGCTTCAAACCGCTTAAGCCTTGAATCAACAGCGCCGCCAACCCTTTGGTTAATTGGGAATCAGAATCGCCGCGATAGTAAACCGCCCCATCCCGCAGCTCCGCGTTAATAAATACTTGGGATACACAGCCTTTTACTTTGTTGGCTTCGATGCGATCGCCCTCTTCAATTTCCGGCAGCTTTTTTGCCAAAAATAACAGCAGTTCATAGCCCTGTTTAGGATCCCGAACTCTCGCAAATTTTTGGACCAGGCGATCGAGGGAAGCGGGCAAAGCAGCTGTAGACATGGGACAGTTTCGGACACAAACGTCCGATAATTCGGGTGCGCGGTTATTAGGATAGCAAGGCTAGACAACAATTAGGAACGTCTGGAGCAAACAAAATCAGCTTTTTAGAAATTGCCCCATTTTGACTACCAAAAGTCCCTGATTCTGTTAGGAATTTCCATCCTCTTCTTCAACCCAAGCTTTAATGGCTGCCGACGGAATCCGAATTAGCGGATGGGCAAAAACGGTTTTTAATGCCTCCTGTCCCCCCGCTTCCAACGCCCGTTTCAGTTGTTTTCGCAACTTGGGATCATTATTAATCGCCCGATGAACTGTATTTTCCACCTGAACCATCGAAAGCTGTTTGTCAGACAAGGAATCTAACCAGGGACGCACCTGAGTTTTCACCTGTAATAATTCAGGAGAGGATGACTTTTTAGAAGTTCGTATTTGGGAGGAATCTACCTCTCTT
>CALCTI010000173.1 GCA_937894105.1 uncultured cyanobacterium | reverse complement strand
GCCGCTGGAGGCACGTTCAAAAGAGTTTAGGAGGGTTTGCACTTCCGTTTCTCGACCGTAGAGTTTCTCGGGAATGTTGAAGCGATCGCAAATATCCCGCTCTCCCAACTCGAACTCACTAATCTCACCCGTGGCATTTAAAGATTGCAGGCATCGCTCCAAGTCATACTTCAATCCCAAAGCACTTTGGTAGCGGTCTTCAGTGTTCTTCGCCATCAACTTGCGAATGATCGCGAAAATGACGGCAGGTATGGGCTGAATGTGGTCGGGAAGCGTTGGCGACTGGGCAATGTGGCAGTGCACCAACTCCATGGGGTCGCCGGACTGAAAGGGAAGCTGGCCGGTCAGCAGTTCATAGAACGTCACCCCGAGGGAATAGAAGTCCGTGCGATAGTCAATCCCTCGATTCATCCGCCCCGTTTGCTCGGGAGAGAGATAGGCCAAAGTCCCTTCGAGTCCGTTGGGATTGCTGATTTCTTGCGTTTCTTTGGGCAGGAGCGAGGAGATCGAAAAGTCGATCAGTTTCACATCCTCGGTGGTGGGGTGGATGAGAATATTGGGGGGTTTGATGTCTTTGTGGATGACCCGGTTTTGATACAGCCCGTGCAGAACGCCTGCAAGCTGAATTCCGATCTTTAGGAAGGTTCCGAGTTCCCACTCTCTAGAGGACCGCCACTGGGACAGCGAGATATAGCCTTCGTCGCCCATGACCATGGCGTAGCCGTTGCCGTGGTTTTCTAGGGAAAGGGGCTGGACGATTCCGGGAAGGTCTAGGTTTTTGGCGATCGTGTACTGGTTGCGAAACTGAAGCAGTTCGCGGAAGCTCGGGTACTCCGTTCGCAACATTTTGATGACGACGGGGTGGCGATCTCGCCTACGGGTAGCACGATACACCTGCGTGCGTGCGCCTTCGTAAAGGGCTTCTCCGAGGGTATAGCCGGTGAGGGTCGTCATTGTCGTGCGGCTTCAGGGGGGCGTGAATTTATCTTCGCTTTTTTCGTTCTTTCTATCGTCGATCTAGATCACATTGTCACTTGTCTTGCTATTTCGACTTCACCTAGCCTAAGAATGTAATGGTTCAGCTTGGTTTTGTTGCATAAATAGACTGCAAGCTGTGTATACACTCAAGGGTCATGGGAATTGCTCAGTCATCTACCCAAACCGTCACGGGCTTGGCAATGTGAATCATGCGATTCAACACCACACACTGCACCCGTAACTCAGAGACTTGATTCTCGAAGCGGCGGGAGCACACGGTGCCTCCAAAAGTTCCCTTGAAACGACCCATAGTGGTTTCTGCGATAGAGCGACGATGATGCTGGCTTTGACGCTTCCACTGGTTGCGATCGTGCTGGCAAATCAAGCGTAGATTCCCATCGCGGGGGTCGCCGGTCCATGACGATTCCCATGACACTAAACCTTGGCGTTCTTGCGCGGTGGGATAGTGACTTTTGCACCCCATTTCCTCAGTACTTCATAGCATTATCGCGTATCGTAAGCACCATCATCAAACACCTGTTCCACTGAGGCATCGGTAGTCCCCAACCATTCACCGAGCACCTCACTGTGATCAACGTGGTTACCCGTTACGGTCGAAGAAAAAATCTCCCCTGTGGTTTCGTCAACTCTCAGGTGGCGTTTACACCAGGTGCGACGTTTGCTGGTTCCATGCTGTCGCGTCTTCCACTCTCCTTCCCCGTAAGCTTTGACTCCGGTGAGTCCACTACCAAATGGGTTGACGATGGTTAGGAAGCACCGGCAAAGGCACTGAGAGGGTCGGTAGACACAGTGCTGTGGTCTGGTATGGATAGGGGGGCTCAGTACAGGGACAACAGTTTTGAAGTAGAGGCTAAAAGCCTTGCCAGTTAAGGGTTAAGGCGATTTCAATTTCGTTCGGGCGGTAAACAGGCTGAAATTGCTGCTCTGTAAGGATTACAGCTTTCGCATCTAATTTTTTGTCCCTGTACTGAGGGATAGGGGCACCTGCATGATGTGGAATAGGGATTGGAGGAATCCTGCCGTTTGACACCCTGCCAAACCATAGACGCTCTTGAGAGTTTCAATGGTGGCAGTGGCTAGGTCGCTATAGGTTCTGGGAGCTCTTCTTTGGTTGCCAGTGATTGGGTCAGTGGCAGAGCACTGGCAGATTGCCTCTTCATAGAGCCATCCAGTGACACTGCCTCGCAGTGTCAAGCCAGAGCCATACTCGGACCAGTTATGGATGCGGCGGCTCATGGGCATTTGGTTTTTGGTGGTACTCAAACCCTAGCCCACCTCCCCTCCGTAACCTCTTTTCATGCAACAAAGCCGCTGCAGATTAAAAATAGTTAGTTGTGATCAGCCGCTATAAATCAGCGATCGTACGCGTTCCACCGTGAAAGTGCAGGCTCCAAACACTGCATTTTTCAGGAAAAAGCCATACTTGTAAGTGCAAGAATACTTCTGACACTTCTAAATGGGATGTGGCTACAGTCACAGGGAATCTCTGAGCCGCGCTGGCTTTATGGACGGGGGGAGAAGGCTGCTCAGGGAATTGCGAGCGAGCGACTCTGCGAGAATATCGTCGGCGAATGGGCAGGATATTAAGGACAGTCTTAGTCTTAAGCCGATCGCGATCGCCCATTCAGAATAGTGCTACGGGGATGCACGAAAGCTGGGTGCTGACGAAACGAGGGGGCTGCGATCGGCGTTTCCGTCAGCCAATCCCCTCCAGCTAGGGGCAGTTCTCGACTCTGAATATTTGCCCAAATAAGTTACGTATTGCAAAATCTTGAGCCTCCTCATTTTGTCTTTCCCCGTTGGCTGAGGCGCGGAAACGGGTTAGGCTTAGTGGGTTTCACTCAGAAAACAAGGAACTTAAGCGGCGTTGAAATTCGCCCTGGCTTAGTGCCAACTGTTCCCATTCGCCCTATCTCGTTCAAGTCCTCGTAAGCCATTATGCGAACCCATTATTGCGGCGATCTCCGCGCTGAGCACATTGGTCAAACCGTTACCCTGTTTGGTTGGGTCGATCGCCGGCGCGACCATGGGGGTGTGATTTTTATTGACCTGCGCGATCGCACGGGGGTTTGTCAAGTGGCGTCGAATCCGGATTTACCGGAAGCGTTTGAAGCGGCCGATGCCCTACGTAGCGAGTACGTGGTGAAGGTGGTGGGGACAGTAAACCAGCGCCCCGATGAGTCTTTAAACGAAAAATTGCCCACGGGACAGGTTGAAATTTTTGCGGATCATATTGAACTGTTGAACTCGGTGGGTCGCCAGTTGCCGTTCCCCGTGTCCAGCTTGGAAGGGGAAACGTCAGCGCGGGAGGAAATCCGCCTGAAGTATCGCTATTTGGATCTGCGTCGCCCCCAAATGCAGGCGAACTTGCAGACCCGTCACGCGGTGGTGAAAGCCATGCGCCGATTCCTGGAAGATCAAGAGGGGTTTATGGAAGTGGAAACCCCGATTTTGACGAAATCCACGCCGGAAGGGGCGCGGGATTATTTGGTGCCGTCGCGGGTGAACTTGGGGGATTGGTTTGCCCTGCCCCAGTCGCCGCAGTTGTTTTAGCTTTTGCTGATTGTGTCGGGGTGCGATCGCTATTATCAAATCGCCCGCTGTTTCCGGGATGAAGATCTGCGGGCGGACCGCCAACCGGAATTTACCCAGTTGGATATGGAGATGAGTTTTATGTCTCAGGAAGAAATCCTGGACCTGAATGAGCAACTCATTTGCAAAATTTTCAAGGACGTGAAGGGGGTTGAGTTACCTCGTCCGTTCCCCCGCATGACCTATAAGGATGCGATGGAGCGGTATGGGAGCGATCGCCCGGATACCCGTTTTGGCATGGAATTATCCAACGTTTCTGATGTACTAGCAGACTCTGGATTCAAAGTGTTCTCCGGGTCTATCAAAGCGGGCGGCGTGGTGAAAATCCTGCCCGTCCCCGGCGGTAACGACAAAGTTTCTAACGTTCAAATCAAGCCCGGCGGTGACCTCTTTAAGGAAGCAACGGAAGCGGGGGCGAAAGGTTTGGCATTTATTCGGGTGCGGGAAAACGGTGAGTTTGACACCATTGGCGCTCTGAAAAAAGGCATCACTGAAGAACAGGGCAAAGCAATCCTGGAGCGGACCAATGCTCAGGCGGGCGACCTGTTACTGTTTGGTGCCGGTCCTGAAGATATCGTCAACATTTCCCTTGATCGCCTGCGGCTTGTGTTGGGTAAGCGGTTTGGATTGATTGATGAAAATCAGCTCAACTTCCTGTGGGTTGTAGACTTCCCCATGTTTGAGTGGAATGCGGAGGAACAGAGATTGGAAGCCATCCATCACCCCTTCACCGCGCCCAATCCTGAGGATATGGATGACATCAAGACTGCCCGCGCCGTTGCCTACGACATTGTATTGAACGGTACGGAGATTGGCGGAGGCAGCCTGCGAATTTACCAGCGGGATGTGCAGGAGAAGGTTTTCGAGGCGATCGGATTAAGTGATGAAGAAGCCAACGCTAAGTTTGGATTCTTGTTAGACGCCTTTGAATTTGGCACGCCGCCCCATGGAGGAATTGCCTACGGATTGGATCGCTTGGTGATGATTATGACCGGCGAAGATTCAAAACGTGACACGATCGCCTTCCCCACAACCCAACAGGCGAGGTGTTTGCTGACCGATGCTCCTGCGGGCGTTGACCTGAAACAACTCAAGGAACTGGAAGTGGCATCCACCTACAAACCCAAGAAAAAAGACGAAGAAGAAGACGAGTAAAAATCATGAACACGGGAGTTCAGATGGTCTTTGACTTACGGGTCTTTGACTTACGAGTCTCTGACTTACGGGTCTCTGACCTACGGGTCTCTGACCCCTTTGGCGGGGGGATGGGGACAGCGCCCCCAAATAGCGTGATGCAATAAAGGACAACCAATGCAAGGGTTCATCAGCCTCCATAAACCTAAGGGGATGACGTCCCACGACTGCGTCGGCAAACTGCGTCGGCTCTTACAGCAAAAACGCATCGGTCACGGCGGCACACTAGACCCAGCCGCAACTGGCGTTTTGCCCGTCGCCGTCGGTCCCGCAACCCGCCGTCTGAATTATTTACCGGAAGGAAAATCCTACAAAGCCACCATTCGATTTGGAGTTGTGACAACCACCGATGATTTGGAAGGGGAGGTCATTGAGGAGCGATCGCCCGAGTCCCTGCAACACCTAACCGCAGAAAAAATCCAAGACCAACTGCCAAAATTCCTAGGAAAAATAAACCAAATCCCGCCTCAATATAGCGCCGTTCATATCGACGGAAAGCGAGCCTACGACCTGGCACGGCAAAACCAAACTGTGGAAATTCCTAGCCGGGAAGTGCAAATCGACCAGCTCAGAATTTTGGAATGGCGAGCCGGTGATTATCCCGAACTAGACCTAGCTGTTGATTGCGGTCCCGGCACCTATATTCGAGCGATCGCCCGAGATTTAGGAGATACCTTGGAAACGGGCGCAACCCTCGCCGCACTGGAGCGAACCCGAAGCTGTGGATTTTTGCTGTCGGAAAGCTTGACCTTTGAGGCGATCGCCCAGCAACTGGAATCCGGCCAATTCCAGCCCTACCCCATTCTCAATACCCTGTGCCATCTTCCCCAAATCCAACTGGAAGATGACCTGGTAAAGCGGTGGCACCTAGGACAACGGCTGCCGATTCAACCGGATGATATTTTGAACTGGGATTCGGCAGAAGCGGAGAACTTGGACGTGGAAAAGCTGGGACCAGCGATCGCAGTCAGCGACCTGGATCAACACTGTCTGGGAGTAGGGCATTTACGAGCAAACCGTGATCCCCATGCCGAAACCATTATCCTTGCGCCAAAAGTCGTGCTGCCGTTATAGCGTCCCTCAGAGTTACAGATCTTTTTTACAGATCCTTAGGCGTTAGGAATTTTCGATTAATCCAGCCAAAAACACCACTGGCGATCGCCCCCATCATCAACACCCCAATTGCCGGCATAAACAGCGGCTCCCATAGGGCATACCACCAATTCAGCCCCAGAGGAAACTCATTCAGCTGCCCCACAATAGCCACCACCAACCACAGCAAGCTCGCCACAACAAAGAAAAAATCCAGCATCAGCACCGTATTCACAAACCCCAACACTCGATCCTTCATAGTCCACCACGCCAGCCAAAGCCCTTAATATCGTTGAAACTGTAGCGCGACCGGGAAAAAACTGCATACTCCAAATCCCGCCAAAAAGCACCTTAAAAAATCAAAAGATAGCCTCGATTTTCATAAACAATGCCCAAAACCAGAGAAAACTTTACATTGCTTTCAGAAAAAAGCTCTCAATAAAACAGTTTAAAAATTCACATATCAAGCATTTTAAGTCGCCTTAAACAGTCTTATTTCAAAAATAAAGTCAGCCGTAAAACCAACGACTGACCTGCTGTAAATATTCAGTTAGAAAGGTATTCACAGGTCTAGGAAAGAACTAAATTCCTGCGCCAAAAGCATCAATTACTTTCCGTCCCCATCAATAGATAACTCGAGGTTATCGGGGTCTACATAGTGGCAAACTGCATCGTCAACACAGATTAACGCCCAGCCAGATTCATCAATTTGCATCAGCTTGTAGGACGAACCTTCCTGAATAAAAAAACCTTTATGATTGCGAGTTTCAGGCTTGACGGTAACAGTGTTCATGACTGGGATTCCCTAGGTAGTTATAGAGAGAAAACAAGGTAGTTAAATTTCCTAAGAAATGTTTCACTAAGTTTCTCTGGTTTGTTTGACAGATAGTAGCATCAAAATATGAGAACCGACCATGAATTTATATAAATATTTCGTCAAATTTAAGACCTAAAAAAGGGCGCAGTATAAATACTTATTTACACTTAAGTAGCCTAATTTCTATCGCTTTTAAGTTGTTATTGTCTGCGTTTCTCTTATTGCTTTCAAAGTTAAGCCAATAGCCTTCAACTCCAGTGATTACCGGATATATAAGCTTTTCAAGATGGAGTAAATCTTGCTTTGAAGGGTCCGCAAAAGTAACTGAAATCTTTTAAGCAAAGTAGTTACGTTGACTTAAATTCGACGTGCAAAACACAGCGAAAAAGCCTCCTTTGGGAATAAGTATTTCTACTCTGTCCCTCAAGCAAATGAGCGACAAAAAGCTCTTTACAATATGTTGCTACTGTTGACGTTCTTGCCAATAACGGTCGAGAAGTTGATCGCGGGATTTGATGGAAGAGAGGACCCAGTCTAAATACAATGCTTGCTGTTCTTTACCGGTTAGATGCCAGTCTTGGCGGGTTTGGCGCAGGCGGGTGGTGAGGTCGTAGAGACACAGGGCGGCGCTGACAGAAATATTGAAGCTTTCGCTGAAGCCGGACATGGGGATTAGGGCGTAGGTATCCGCCTGGTCGAGGGCGCTTTGGCTAAGTCCGGTGAGTTCGGTGCCAAAAAGCAGGGCAACTTTGCCATCCACAGGGATTTCGTTGACGGTGGTGGCGGTGGCGTGGGGGGTTGTGGCGACGAGGGTGTATCCCTGGGATTTGAGTTGGTTCAGGCAGGCGGTGGTGTTGTCAGTGTCTGGCTGGTTGTAGCGGTGAAGGGTGAGCCAGCGATCTGCGCCGATGCTGACGTTGCGGTTGGGGGCGAAGTCGTTTCGACTTTCAATGGTGTGGATATCTTGGACACCGAATCCGTCGCAGCTTCGCAGGACGGCGCTGGCGTTGTGGGGCTGATAAATATCTTCTAGGACAACGGTGATTTGGCGGGTGCGTTGGCTGAGGACGGTGTGGAAGCGATCGCGCCGATTTTCCGTTAAAAATGCTTGGAAGTGTTCAATTAAATCTGCTTTTTGGGCGGTGGATAGCTGACTTAAATCGGGCAACGGTGGCGTTAGGGCAGGAGCCATTAATGGAAAACCTAGCTATATTTCTTTATCCATCAACCAGCGGGGGGAGAGTTCGGTATAAAATCTAAACCTGCTGCGCGGGATCCCTATTGCCCGATCATTTTGGTGATGGTTTTGGTGGAACGCGATTGGGCGTTGCCCAGATACCCTACCGCGTTTTGATTTCTATTGTTTTATCCCCGTTGATTTTGCTGTTTTATGATTGATTCAAATCCTGCGATCGCCCCCAATGAAACCCAACAGGAATGGTGGGTGCAAGGTTGGCTGGATTTGCTCAATAGCTATCGGTTTAAAAAACGGTTGGAGCGGGCGCGGAATTACGCTCGCCAGGGCAACGTTTTAAGTATTGAATTTCGCGGTGCCAAAGTATTAGCGAAGGTGCAGGGAACGGAGGTCAAACCTTATAAAGTTTCCCTCTCTTTGGAGCCTTTTGAAGATGAGGCGTGGGATGGAGTCATTGAGTCCATGGCGGAGCGGGTGGAGTATGCGGCAAAGCTTTTGGCGGGGGAAATGCCCGTGTCCATTGACGGGGTGTTTACGGCCAATGGATTGTCGTTATTTCCCTTTAATTTAAGCGAGGTTCGTAGCAAGTGTTCCTGTCCCGACAAGGCGAATCCTTGTAAGCATATTGGTGCGGTTTATTATTTGCTGGGCGATCGCTTCCGGGAGGATCCATTTGTATTATTTCAATTGCGCGGGCGAACCCAGGCGCAAATTGTAGCCGCGCTTCGGGAGGTACGGGCAAAGCAGTTGAAGGAGGTGAAGCCCCAAACCATTGACGGCGTTGAGGTAGCAAAGGCTACGGAGGGGGATGCGATCGCCCTAATGCAACAGCAAGTGCCCGTTGATTTGGAGCGGTTTTGGAATTATGAAGCGCCGCTTGACCCAGATTTGGTGGTAATTACACCGCCGCCCGATGCCAATACGCCCCTGGATTTATTGGGACCAATTCCACTGCCCACGGATGTGTCTGGCAGCGCCGATGATGGGCAACTTGCGAATAAGGCAATTATGAAATATCTAGAGGAAGGCTATCAAACGGCAGCCCAGCAAGCCATGATGAAAGCATTAGGAAGTTAGGCTATTTTTCAAGGGGGTTGAGTGCAGTTAAGCGCCAGGGAATTAGCGTTATCCCATCCAATTTTGGTGGAAAGTTTTTCCATTATTGATCGGGAATTTAAAGCGAGTTATTCATCCTATGAGCAGTTAGGATTTAGCGCCCAAGAATATGCCATTGTTCGTCGTGTTATTCACACAACGGCGGATTTTGGGTTTGCGAAATCTCTCGTTTTTTCGTCGAGAGCGATCGCCCAGGGCATCACTGGAATCGCCCAGGGCACCCCAATTATCACCGACGTCACCATGGTTGCCCAAGGGATTAAAAACCTGGCGAAAAAGACCTTTAATAATCCAATTATTCCGGCGATCGCCCACGCCCCCACCGCCGACCCCGGTCGCACCCGCACCGAAACCGGCATTCTTCGCTGTTTGGACCAACATCCCAACGCCATTGTGGCGATCGGCAATGCCCCCACGGCCCTGGCAGCGTTGTGCGAGCTAGAGATCACACCCGCCTAGGTAATAGGCGCGCCCGGAGGAAATGTAGGCGTGGTGGCAGCGAAAGAAAAACTGGCGAAAACGGCGATCAATCAAATTAGAGTCAATGGGCGAAAGGGCGGGTCAGCAGTGGCGGCGGCGATCGTCAATGCCTTAATAATGCTGGCGTGGGACTCTGCTGAATCTTAACTACTCAGCTTCTCTTTCACCAGCGTTTGAATGATCTTGCCATCGGCTTTGCCCTTGAGGTCTTTCATCAACAGCCCCATGACCTTGCCCATATCCTTCGGTGAAGATGCGCCGGTTGTGGCGATCGCCCCATCTACCGCCGCCGCAATCTCCTCCTCCGTCATCTGTGCCGGCAAAAACTCCTCCAAAATCGTCAACTCCAACGCCTCCTTCTCCGCCAAATCATCCCGCCCCGCCTTCGTAAACTGCTCCACCGAATCCCGCCGCTGCTTCGCCAACTTCGTGAGAATTTCCATCTCCTGGGCCTCCGTCAGCTCCTCAATTCCCTTCGCCCGCAGATCCGACTCCTTCTCCAGGATCACCTTCTTCACGCTGCGCACCGTATTCAGCCGAATCTTATCCTTGGCTTTCATCGCCGCCTTAATTTCATCGCTAATCTGATCCTTCAAACTCATGGCACCACTCCCGCCGAAAACTTCTGTGTAACCATGTATTATGACCGACTCATTCGCTCAACGGTCCATCGCCTTCCCCAGCACCATGGTCAATATCGCCTCCCGCCTAACCCAATCCCCACAGCCTTTTGTGCTGCCAGGTCGCTATTCCTGGTCAGACTTCCAGACCCTTGACAGCATCATTCGACAAGACTCTAAACTACATATTACCTACCTAGATGGAGTTATTGAGCTAATGCCTTTGGGAGAAGAGCATGAATCCATTAGTAGAATGCTTGGGATTTTGATTGCGTTGTATCTGGTCAAGGAGAATATTGACTTTACGGTGGTAGGGAGCGCAACGCGAGCATCGGAGGAAAAGTCCGTCTCTTTTGAGCCGGATGAATCCTATTATTTAGGAGAAAAGAAAGAGCATCCTGATTTAGCAATTGAGGTCAATATAACCAGTGGTGGCCCCAAGAAACTGGAGAAGTACAAACGACTGGAAATCCAAGAAGTCTGGATGTGGTCAAATAAAAAAATTACAATCTTTACTCTAGAAAACGAGCGGTACTCTGCCATCACAAGAAGTCAATTACTGCCAGACTTAGATATTAAACGGCTAGAATCCTCTACTCTTCTTACGTCTCAGCGCGAAGCCATCAATCAATTCACCACTGATCAATAATTTTAGTCTACTGAATTAGACACACTCCATAGAATAAACATAGTCATGGGAAGAAAATCGTATTTTCGAAATGAAGCTACTGGTAACTATGGATATTTAGAAGGTTCAAAACTCTCCTAAATATCCTCAAATTCTTCGGTAGGTTTCACTCTCTGTCTCATGCAGATTTATGACGGGATGGTTGAGCATAAAAACAGAGTAGAAACTATAGATCAAGAAGGCTTAATTAAAGTTAGCCAAGAGGGAATGGAACGTGACCTTTTAAGAGGAGGCTAAGAAGAATTCTTGTATGGGAGCAGAGAGGGTCTAATCTGATGGAGTGTGTAGCGAAGATTATCGAATAATGTTTAGTGGATGCCTGAAAAGTCCGATTGGACACTTCAAACTGGGTCTGAATGCTGTGATGAAAGAGCACAAATCCGCATTCTTTCGTTGCAGCCTACGACAAGATGAGTCATGCTTGAGACTTTTCAGACATCCTCTTAGGGCATAAGCTGTGTGCGCACTTTCATCAGCCATCACACGATCGCCCCAGCCCGGCTGGCAGTTTTGGATTGATCGCGGAGGGACGTTCACCGATATTGTTGCCCAAGCTCCCGATGGTCAGCGGTTTGTGCATAAGTTGCTATCGGAAAATCCAGAACGCTATGGCGATGCGCCGGTGCAGGGGATTCGGGAGATTTTGGTTGAGCAGGGGGCGATCGCCGCAGATGAACCGGTGCCCCTGGACAAAATTGATGCCATCAAAATGGGGACAACGGTGGCGACGAACGCGCTGCTGGAGCGGAAGGGCGATCGCGTGGTTCTGGCGATCACGGAAGGGTTTGCCGATGCTTTGAAAATTGGTTATCAAAATCGACCGGATTTATTTGCGTTGCATATTCAGCGTCCGGAGGTGGTTTACGAATCGGTGGTAGAGGTACCGGAGCGGGTGAATGCCCAGGGGACGGTGACGATCGCCCTAACGCCGGAACGACTAGAGCGGGTGCGATCGCAGTTGCAGCAGGCATTTGACGATGGGATTCGCAGTTGTGCCGTGGTGTTGATGCATGGCTATCGCTATCCCGACCACGAAAATCAGGTGGCGGCGATCGCCCGGTCCATCGGTTTTACCCAGGTGTCGGCATCCCACAAAATCAGTCCGCTGATGAAGCTGGTGGGGCGCTGCGATACCACCACGGTGGATGACTATCTATC
>CALCTI010000172.1 GCA_937894105.1 uncultured cyanobacterium | reverse complement strand
AGCCACGCCGGAGAATCAAGATTCCAAAGAAGAAAAGGGGGGCGATCGATCCCTGGTGTTGCTGGACGAAGTGGGCGCAGGCACTGACCCCGCCGAAGGGAGCGCCCTCGCCACATCGTTGCTAACCAAGCTGGCAGACCGCGCCCAGCTCACCGTAGCCACCACCCACTTTGGAGAGCTAAAAACCCTGAAATACCAGGACGATCGCTTCGAAAACGCCTCAGTGGAATTCGACGATCGCACCCTTAGTCCCACTTACAAACTGCTGTGGGGCATCCCCGGTCGCTCCAACGCCCTAACCATTGCCAAGCGGCTGGGGCTGGATCGCTCCGTGGTAAATAGCGCCCAAAAATTTGTAGGCGGCTTTTCGGAGGATATTAACCGCACGATCGCCGGATTAGAAGCCCAGCATCGCCAGCAGGAATCTAAGTCCAACCAGGCGCAGCATTTGTTAGAGCGAGCCCAGCATTCGCACCAGCAAATTGACAAGAAAGCCTAGGCCCTAAAGGAGCGAGAAGAGCAGCTACGCCAATCCCAGGAAGAGGCAGTGCGGTCTGCCGTTAACGAGGCCAAAAAGGAAATTAATCAGGTTATTCGACGGCTCAAGAAGGGGGAAATCACCGGGCAAGGAGCGCAAAAAGCTGGGGAGGAACTGGGGGCGATCGCCGAGAAGCGTCTGCCGTCCCAACAGGCGAAAAAGCGTAAGCCTACTTATAAACCTACTGTCGGTGAGCGGATTCGGGTCTTGAGCCTGGGCAGCACGGCAGAGGTGCTCGATGTAGACGAAGCGGGTCAGCAGTTGACGGTGCGAATGGGCATTTTGAAGGCAACGGTGCCCATGAACGATATTGAGTCGCTAAAAGGAGAAAAGGTGGAGCCGCCCCCACCGAAAGCCGCTCGAGTAGCCCAAAAGCCCAAACAGCGCACCATCCTACGCACCTCCAAAACCTCTGCGGATATTCGCGGGGCGCGGGTGATTGATGCGGAGCCGGTCATTGATAAGTTGATTGCAGGGGCGATCGCCGCCGACCAAGGTGCCGTATGGATTATCCACGGCAAAGGCACCGGTAAACTACGGGAAGGGGTACAAGGGTTTCTGAAGCAGCACGCCTTGGTGGAGCGCTACGGAATTGCCGAGAAAAATGCCGGCGGCGCTGGAGTTACGATCGCCTACTTAAAGTAATGCAAGTGTGGGAGAAAGAGCCGAAATGCCTAGCCTGAAAAAGCTTGAAGTATTAAACGATTTACGCCACCGCGCTTTCGGAAGCTCCGTTTGAGAGTATTTAATCACCAGAATTATCAACAAGAACATCGTTGAATCTCGACTCCGCCCAGTGCTTAAAATTTCTCTTTTGGCCGATCTTATGACTTATTCTCAAATCAACTAGAAGTAGCTATCCCATACTCACACTAATCATGTCACCTTAATTTTCCCCTGATGTATTGGGATAGAAATAGTGAACTGTGTCCCCTCACCTGGTCGAGAGCTAACAGAAAGAGTCCCATCATGTTTTTCAGTAATAATTTGATAGCTAATTGACATTCCCATTCCCGTTCCCTTACCAATCTCCTTAGTAGTGAAAAATGGGTCGAAAATGCGATTTTGAATCGCCACAGGAATGCCAGGACCATTATCCGCGATAACAATTTCCAACCGTTGTTGCTGGACTAGACCGGTCTGAAGGGTGATTTTGGGTCTAAAGTTCTTTGACGCTAGACTTCCTTGCTTTTCTACCTGCTCGTCAATCGCGTCAATCGAATTGGCAACAATATTCATTACCACCTGATTTAATGATCCGGGATAGCACATCACTAGCGGTAAATCTGGCTCGTAGTCTTGAACAACTTCGATAGCTGGACGAGCACCATTACCCTGGAGGCGATGTCGCAAAATAAGCAAGGTGCTACCAATGCCCTCATGGACGTTAGTAGCTTTGAATTCCGCTTCATCCAAACGTGAGAACGTTCGCAACGATTCAACAATTTCGCGGATGCGATCGCTCCCCATAAACATCGACTGTAAAACCTTCGGAAGATCTTCTTGCAAAAAGTCCAGGTCAATATCCTCTACCAGATCTTGAATATCTTCATGGGGCTCTGGATAAGCATCTTGATAGAGATTGATCAACTGTAAAATCGATTCCGACGACTCTTGAAGATGCTCCAGATTGCCACTAATAAAATTGACAGGATTGTTGATCTCATGGGCAACCCCAGCAACAAGCTGCCCCAGGCTGGACATTTTTTCCGCCTGGACCAACTGAGATTGGGTATGCTGAAGCTCCTCTAAGGTCTGCTCCACTTGATCACGCGCCTCCGTAATGGTCGCAATCTGAGCCAAGCTAGTCCAACAGGCAACCGCCACACCGACAAATGCCCCAATGACCAAGGTAATACTAAAGAGCGCCCCATAATTAGTACCCGCCTCTAAAACATCCGTACCCAGTTGATTTAATTCCGTTGCGGTGAGCCAACCAATACTTATCGCACTACACACTAAGAAAATAAGCACGGCCACCTGAAACGCAACCCAATCCGTTTTGGGGTCGAAAGGGTGATCATTCATACGCTTGATCCACCAAGATGGGTGGAAGGATGGAACCCGTATACGGGGAACCTGAGTACCGATTAGCCCAACCAGCGCTGGCATCGCTAACCCGATCATCCAATCCTGCCAGCCCCAAGCGATCCCGCCAACGATTAATACCGTTGCCTCAACCCCAAAGAACCCTAGCGATAGCCAAGACCAACGGGTTTCGGGATCACGGCGCCCCACCCATTCCCCTAAATGGATCGCCATCATCGACATCAAATACCCTGTACCGGTTACCATAACCACACGGGAAACGTCTCCCCAAGCCAGAGAAATTAGGCTGAGGCTGAGGGTAAAAATCAAACCTGGAGCAAAAACAACTCGCTTTGACACGACAGAAAAGATAGACGGCAAATAGCCATCTTTCGAGAGCTGGTACAGAACACGGGGACAGTTGGAAGCAGCCGTCGCAGAGCTGAGCAAACAGCCCGAGGTGATTAGAAACGTGATTAAGGTCGGCGCAGATCCTCCCCAGAAGTGCTGACCGGCTGCAGCCATATTCAGAAACGTACTATCGCCGAATTGAGCATCATTGCTTAGTCGCATTAGCAGCCACGATCCGCCCACGTAAACAATGGGGATAAAACTGGCGGTAATCGACAAACAACGCAGGGTAATATTCGGACGGCGGCTATCTGCCACAAACGATGATTCGGTTTCGCAACCGTAGACGGCATAAACAGCTATGTAGAACCACTTCATCCAATCCACCAGGGTCAAGTCTCCCCAATCCGAGGGAAAAAAGCCTGGGCTACTGGGAGCCATGCTGAGCCAACCCATCCCTTGTAAGCAAAATGTAATCAACAACCCAATGGCAGGAAACGCAAAAAAAGCGTGCAAAATACCTAGGGTTCGAGTGCCGCTAAACGCCATGATGAAGGGGAGTAGCAAAAAAGCAATCCTTAGGGGCATGATCGGTGGATGAATGCCTAAGGGAGATAGATTTGAGTCAATCAAATCCGTGAGAATGATGGCGTTCATCGCCGGCACAGAGATCCATCCAAGAAAGTAGCCCATGGCGGCGTAGATGGCCAGAGGAGGATAGCGGCGCAGCAAATGAGTCGTAAAGTTTGGAGTGCCCCCTGCTACATCAGTCAAGTGCTGTCCCAGGCGTTGGACCTGCAAGTTCAGCAAAACGCCAACAAATGCTCCAGGAATCCATACCAGCAGCGCCCCAGGGCCGAGGGCTGCATTCATAGCGGGGGCAGTGCCCAGCCACAGCAAAAGCCCCCCAAAGCCGAAGCCAAATGTTTCTATGGAGGAGAGGGTGCGCGGCAGGGACAGCGCTGAGGAGGGTGGCTTGTTCATAGCAAAGTTGAGAGGAGTGTTCCATTTGAACGCGACTTGACTAAAGCCGCGGATGCATTGGGTCAGGCTAACACTATTGGCTGATTACAGATTAGCCAATGAATGCTACAAAGTCTGATGTGAATTGGAAGAGCAACATCTCAAGGCAACAAAAAAACGCTGAAGCCCAAATTTCATAAAGGTTCTAGCCTAAAAAGAGGTGGGCGATCCATGCCATCTCCAGGGCAAAAACTCTGCTATTTCAGATCTTAAAAAGCCCCCTTTGGCTAAATCAATAGAGCTAACGATTTTCCCTTAAAAATCAATCGACCTCTGCGTATTGCGACTTTACGGTGTAACCCTTATGGGATAAGGCTTTAGCTTTTTTGTCTCTGGACAGGGCTAATTCACATCAGGCGTATTAGCCAATGAATGCTGTGGTTTCGAACGCTCCAGCATTTCAGTCTTTCATTTGACCCCAGGTAGAATTTTGACCGTAAATAGCGACTATGAGCAATACTTCAATTAAGTCGGATTCTATTTATCCTTTCACTTTGCCTAACGGCGATGTGATTTACCGGAGCCCATCGCCCACGGTGGATATCATTATTGAAATGCGCGATCGCCGCGATCGCCCCATTGTGCTAATTGAGCGGAAAAATCCTCCCCATGGCTGGGCTATCCCCGGCGGCTTTTTAGACTATGGCGAATCGGTGGAAACGGCTGCCCGACGTGAAGCTCAGGAAGATACGAGCTTGGAGGTGGACCTAATTCAACAATTTGCGGTGTACTCCGACCCGGTGCGGGATGCCCGAAAGCACACCATTTCTATTGTGTTTCTGGCGGCGGCGATCGGAGAACCCCAAGCAGCTGATGATGCCGCCGCGGTAAGCCTGTTCCACCCCTGGGAAATTCCCGCCAACCTGTGCTTCGACCACGACCAAATTTTGCATGACTATCGCACCTATCGCCACTATGGTCACCTGCCCAAACTTACTGGCTAGGACGGCTACCAATTAAATCTCAGGCGTTGCTGGATCGAGCTCTGAACCGATTACCGAAAGCCACGAAACCTCGTTTGGAACGTTGCGAAAACATGTCCCTACTCAGCAACGCCACCTAAGGCTAATGGGATCCGAGTCCCCAAGAGAGCCTCCTAAACAGAGCATCAATGCTTCCAAAGCAGATACCAACTTAGACACTAATTTAGACACCAATTTGCTCGGAAAAAGGCACTATATTGATAGCCCGTAAAGAGAAGAAACCCGTTATGCGACTACTACACACCATGCTGCGAGTGGGCGATTTAGATCGCTCCATTCAGTTTTATTGCGACGTGCTGGGGATGAAACTGCTGCGTAAAAAAGATTATCCCGGTGGCAAGTTTACGTTGGCTTTCGTGGGCTACGGCGACGAGTCGGACCATTCAGTGATTGAACTAACCCATAACTGGGGGGTGGATTCCTATGATTTAGGAGATGCCTATGGGCACATTGCTCTGGGAGTAAATGATATTTACACAACCTGCGATGCGATCGCTGAGCAAGGGTGCAAAGTTTCCCGCTCACCGGGACCGATGAAGCACGGAAAAACCGTCATTGCATTCGTGGAAGACCCCGACGGCTACAAAGTGGAGTTAATCGAACTCAGTAGCCGCAGTGATAGTCACCGCGTTAGCAGCCACAGCCATAGCAACAACTAAGCTTGTCCTGCCCCGTTGTTGCTATGAGTATTGCTATGAATATTGCTATGGATGCTGCGTGGCTGAGGTTATAGCCGCAGGTGTAGCTTGAGTTGGGTGGGGGATGTGCCCGAAACTCGCCATTGTTGCAATACTTGGCGTAGGCGGCTTAGAACGTCGCGATCGCCAATGGTCGACTGGATATCGTCCACCACCACCCGCACCAAGTTTCCATTGCGTACGCTCACTTCCAGGAACACGTCGCCGGTTACCCCAGAGAACCCAGCGGCATTGCACAGGTACTCCTTCAGCATAGCCAGTTGCTCAGAGGTCAACCCATCTGCCTTGATCACAGCAATCTTGGGGTTGACTGGGCTACAGCGCGGTTCCGAGGGCTCTAATGTGCTTTCTGTCATATCGCCCGGTGGTATCGCTAGGGGTTGAACCAGAGGGGAGGGACGATTAATGCCACCGCGACGGACCCCTCCTCGCGTGCCTGCAGCCCTTCTGCGGCTAGGGGCTGCTCCCAATGGTGAGCCGGGAGCGCGGTTTACTTCTTGTCCGAAGATGCCTTCATAGCTGACCCCTTCGGGCAGTTCCACCGGCACCTCAACGGATCGCCGCGTTCCATCAGGATCCACACGCACCTCTTGGCTAACGGCAACAAAGGCGGTGTATTGGGATAGCAATCGATAAGCTAAAGCGGTGTCAGTGACCTGATCCACTAGGGATTTCACTTCGTTGCCGTAAAGCTGGTTCATTAGGTCTTTAATGCGCGATCGCGCCCACAGCTGAGCGATCGCCCCGGTTCCATTGGGATCGAAGTCAAGATTAAACCGTTCTTCGTAGCGCTTTCCGCCTGCTTGGGTGCCAGTAACCACCAGGGTTCCCGGCTGACGATCTTTCTTGCGACCGAAAATTACCAGGGGCTGGGCGGCAAATAAATCCGGCGCAGCACCGGGGTAAATTTCGGGCGCGGGTCCCGCCCCTTCCCAGCGCACTTTAACGTTGGTGAGCACCGGGTCGGCAAGCTGTTTAAAAAATCGCTCGACGGCATCGTCTAACTTTTCGTCCTGGCGCACCACTTGAGACGCACCGCGCCCCACTTCCGCCAGCCGATCCAGCAGAAAACGGTTGGTGGAGCTGCCGACGCCAAAGCTGAAGAGACGGTTACCCGGCTGGAGGCGATCGCGCACTTCACCGATAATTTCGCGATCGTTGCCGATATAGCCATCGGTCAACAGCACAATGGTGCGCAGCCGTCCCTCCTCCTGGGCGGGGAATGTCATCACTGCATCAATGCCCGCCTGCAAATTAGTGCCGCCATTCGCCTCAAGGGCGTCCACATAAGCCAAGGCTTTTTGGCGATTCGCTCGATTATTTTTCAGGGGAGAGGCTGACAGGCGCGTGGTGGTGTTGGCAAAGTCCAGCACCGTAAAGGTGTCGCCTGGGTGCAGATTTTGCAGCAGTCGTCGCATTAATGCCTTGGATTGGGCCAGGGGGGCACCGGACTGGGATCCCGACGTGTCCATCAAAAAGACGATATCCCGAGGCACGATCGCCCGCTCCCTATACTCCACCGCTGGCACCAGATACATGCCAAAGTGTCCGCCGCGATTATCCCCGTGGGTAAACACCGTAGCCTGGGTATCCTTGCCCGACACCTGGTAGCGCAAAATTAAATCCTTATTGGGGATGGTGTCGTTTTTATCTAGCTCGATCACCGTTGAGCCGCGCTGGGATTGGATATCCAAATCGTGGGACGGCGATCGCACCTTTTTAATGGGACCAATGCCGTCCCAGTTTTCCACCACCACTTTTACCTGAATATCGTGCCCAGATCGCATCCCCGGCCGCAGCACCGGCGCGTTAATGCGATCCGCATCGGGCACCGTCGCCGTGTTGCCTTCCCCATCGATGGGGCGACCGGGAATATAGCGCGGTCCCACCACCATGGGAAATACAAATTCGTAGTCGCCCCCTTCAAATTTCAGCGACTCCGTGTAGCGCAGGGTCACTTTGATGGTTTCGCCGGGGCGAATATTGGTCAGGGACTGGGTAAAAATATTGGCCCGTTCCTGTTCAAGCAAGCTGGCGGTGCGACCTTCCTGGCGGGCTTGCTCAAAAATTTCTTGAGCCTCTTCGCGCTTTTTGATGAGCCCCTTGATGGTGCGATCGCCTAGGGTAATTTCCAAATCATCCACCGCCGACTGATCGGGCAGCGGGAATGTATATACCGCATCTAGAGGTACTTCAAAGGGATTTTTGAAGGTTTGGGTTACTTCCACCCGGGCTAAATTTCCCGATACCTGGGCATTAACCTCGGTGTTTTCCAGCACAAACGTGGCTCGGGGATCCACCGTGGGCGGCGTCGGGTGATCGGGACCGTCGGACGGAATCAGCGGGCGCAGGCTGGAGGTGATGGGATCGCCGGATTGCCCTGCTTGGGCTGGGGAATGTTGAGCCATGGCTGAGGAGGGGATAGCTTGCTGGGGCGATCGCGATACGGAACTGGACGCAGAATTCGACACCGTACGGCCCAGGGCGATGGATCCACCGCCAGCGACCATCGCCCCGCAGAGGCTGGCAATGATCCAATATTTTTGACCTAGCTTTTTACTGCGCCTTGCTCGCAACTCTGCCTTTCGTTTGGACCGTAACGCTGCTTTTGCTCGTGAATTTGCCATTGCTTTTCCCACACCAATTACCGCAACATTGCCGCAGGAGATTTGCCGAAAGCATGCCGAATCGATTTAACAATCCATTGGGTAATCCACGCAAACGGTCCTATAAATACAGTCTGCGGCCGCTACATGGTCGGCTTTTTTGTGATCAGGAAACGGCGATCGCGTCCATTTTCTAAGGTGTCCACTATCCGGAGCACCGATTCTTCATGATCCCTGTTGACCGCCAATTGGCGAATAGCGATATCTTTAAAGTCTGCAAAGTTTGCGAAGAAAAGCCTGTTAACCACAAGCCTGTCAATCACAAGCCTGTCAACCCCAGTGCCCTGCCCATGGATATTAAACGTTTACTGCTCACAATTTTGACGGTGCTCTGCGTCTCAATCACTGGTTTATCTTTGGTCAGCAGCCTAAACGAAACCCAAATCCAAAGCCGACTGGAGCTGTATCAAACCAATTTGCTGCTGCGGGTGGTGGGGTTGGATAGCGATCGCCCGGTGCCTCCAGAAATTATGGACGTTTCCATCGACAGCATTGGTCAAGCGGTGCGGGCCGGGTTTGGGCAAAGCAGTGCCTTCGAACAGGCTCTCAATGCGTATCAAACGTTCCGAAAATCCGCCCAAGCCACCGTCGATACCTTTAGCGATCGCCTAGACAATCCTGACAACACCATCACCGCCGAAGAACTGTTTACCCTACAAACGGAAATTCAACAGCAAACCCAAGTTATTGCCGAGGTGGATATACGCATTGGCTTATTGCTGGCGGCGGAAGGGGACCGGGACCGTGCCCAAAACCAGTGGAATAGCCTAGTTCCCGACAGGTTTACCCTTAAAAATGCCCTGACCCAACCGGCCACGGACCCGTTAGACCGGGTGGGACAAACGGCCGGTATTGCGTCGGTGCTGTGGCGTGATGATACCGGTGATGTGCTTACCCAAACCCTAGGCCGCAATGCTGAAACGGTGCCGCCCCAATTGCAGGAGCTGGACGGATGGTTTGAAGATGTGGCGATCGCCCGTTGGTTTACCCTCACCGATCAAACGGACGCCCTAGCGACCCTCAAAGCCAGCGCCAACACCCAAGCCAACCGCACCGCTCTCAAACTGTCCACCGTCAACCTAATTCCCATCATCGGTCTTCTCATCGGTACCGGTCTGCTGATTTTTCTGATGATTCAACGGCTGGTGCAAAAATCCCAAGCTATCCTTGCCCTAAACTCCACCGAAAGCTGGTCAGTTCCCTGGTCCAGCGAAACGATTTTGCAGGTGTTTGTGGTGGGCTTTTTCTTCGTTGGGCAACTGATTACCCCCGTCATTATCAGCGCGACTACCGGTGCGGCCGGCATCAACCGCGCCACCTTAACGGGACTACCGAAAGCCAGCTTGATTCTCCTGGGCTACGGTCTCCTTAGCATTCCTGGGCTTTGGGTGTTGCGCTACTCCATTCGGGAATATTGGCCCCTCGCCAAGCCCTGGTTTGACTACAGCTTTCGCGATCGCTGGTTTCGCTGGGGCATCGGTGGCTACGGAGTTGCACTCCCCCTAGTGGTGGGCATTTCCCTGGTGAACCAATACCTGTGGCAAGGGCGCGGCGGCAGTAATCCGATTCTGGGAATCATCCTAGAAAACCGCGACCCCTGGGCGATCGCCGCCTTCTTTCTCACCGCCTCCATCGCCGCTCCCCTGTTCGAAGAAACCCTATTTCGCGGCTTCCTATTGCCATCCCTCACCCGTTACCTATCCCCCTGGGGAGCAGTGGTGGTCAGTGCGCTGGAGTTTGCGATCGCCCACCTCAGCCTCTCCGAAGTACTCCCCTTACCCGTTCTGGGTATCGTCCTTGGCGGCGTCTACCTGCGCACCCGCACCCTAGTGGTCCCCATCCTCCTCCACGGTCTCTGGAACAGCGGTACTCTAATTAGCTTGCTCGTATTATCCAATGGCGGCATTTGAGGGAAATTGGTGGTGGTTAGAGGGACAAGCAGCCAGGGGAGTAGGGGGATAACCAGACAACCCCCTGAGAAGCCAAGTAGCTTTGCCTGTGCCGCAAGCACCCGCAGCAACAGTAATCATGGGCTTGCAAAATGAATACGAGAATGATTATCATTCTCGAAGTAATTCAATTCCCTTGAATTAGCCCAAGTTCAATATTGTCGATGTGGGTGTATGGCGCAGTTGCAGACTGATATTGCCGTGATTGGTGCCGGACCGCAGGCCCTGACTTTGGTGACCCATGTGTTGCAAAAGAAGGCGAAACTGCGCGATCGCATTCAAGTGTTTGATCCCAGCGGCGCTTGGATGGCCCAATGGCAACAACAGTTTGCATCCCAGGAAATTCCAGAGTTGCGATCGCCTGTTGTCCACCACCCCGACCCCAACACCCAGGCCCTTAGGAGCTTTGCGGAAAGACGCCCTCACGAGCTCCATCCCCCCTATGATCGCCCGGGCACCGCCCTATTCCAAGAATTCTGCAACAGTCTGGTGCGGCGCTGGCAGCTGCAAAATCATGTTGTGCCCGCGCAGGTTTCCCGTTTGGAGCCACAATCAAGCCGCCCCTCACGATTTCAGTTAATCCTGTCCACGGGAGAGACGGTGTCGGCGCGGCGGGTTGTGCTAGCGACGGGCGGCGGTAAACCCCGTTGGCCCCACTGGGCGAAGACTGCCATTCGGGCGTTCCCCTCCGGAAAGCTGAACCATTCTCATCAATTGCGATTACCTGAACTGGGTTCCCTGGACGGTGAAACGGTGTTGATTGTGGGCAGTGGGTTAACCAGCGGGCATCTCGCCATTGGAGCGGTGAAACGTGGGGCCAAGGTGCTGCTGATGGCACGGCGGACGTTCCGAGAGAAGCTGTTTGATGCGGAGCCGGGGTGGTTGGGACCGAAGTATCTGAAAGGGTTCCACGCGGAAGCTGATATGGAGACTCGTTGGCAAATGGTGCACCAGGCACGGGATGGCGGTTCGATCACCCCGGCTGTGATGATGCAACTCCGGCGACTTCAACGCCAAGGGCACATTACTTTTTACGAACACTGTCAAGCCTCTAATGCCCAGTGGTATGGGGATGCTTGGGCCGTGCGCTGCGGGGTCCAAATGGTGCATCAATGCCTGGCGCATCAACCGATTCATCGCATTTGGCTCGCCACGGGCACAACCCTGGATATTCGAACTGAGCCCCTATTAGCGGATGTTTTGGCGCACTATCCTGTCGAAACTGTTCATGGTTTACCGCTGTTAGACGAGCATCTGCGCTGGCCAGGATGCGAACTCTTTTTGATGGGACCTTGGACGGCATTGCAAGTGGGACCGGTGGCTCGGAATTTATTTGGCGGCAAGTTGGCCTGTCATCGCATTGTGCCTGCCATCACAAAGGCTAGCCTAGCGTTTGCCTATGGGACAGGTTTCAAACCTAGCCCAACTGCCCCATCCGAGTGATCGCCCCTTGCAGCTCCATAACTCGCGAATTTTCATCAATGGGCAATGTGTAAACGCTCGCCTTTACCGCCTCAATTGCCTCTTCAATTTTTTCCACCGCCGTTAGGGCTTCTAACGGTTCCGCCTCAAGTTGAATCGTCTTGAACTCTAGGGCAACTTTTGAATACGGGTAAACTGCTGGGAATTTTGAAGGGGAGCGATCGCCTGGGAGAAAACGCATCAATTATACCAATTCTCTAAATCAAAGCGATATAAAATGCCCTTTTAAGCCTTCTTTT
>CALCTI010000171.1 GCA_937894105.1 uncultured cyanobacterium | reverse complement strand
ATTAAAAGGGGACTGGACAAGAGGAGACTAGATAAAAAGGGATTGGATTCGGGAGATGTTGGAGTAGTGGCGCTCAACCGGGGGATCTATGCACCATGTGTCAATCCGTACGGCGGATATTCACCGGGCGATCGCCTTTTACGACGCTCTGGGATTCACCGTAACGGAGCGATTTACCACGGGGATGACCTTAGCCTGCTGGCTGGAAGGATGGAACGGGCGTTTGGAACTGGTGCAAGTTCCTAACCCGGATCCGCCACCGGACCCCTTTGCCGATGAGGGCTACGTCGGTTATTATCATTTATCCTTAGACCTGCACCATCGTCCCCGCTCTGACCCACCCCAAGCGGATGACACCTTGGAGACAGGCTTGCCCCAGTGGTTGGAGGAATTTCAACATTGCATCAGCACCCTACAGGATCGCGGGATTCCCCTGACTCCGCTAAAAATTTTGTTGCCGCCCTGTCAGCAAATGATTGGTTCCCAGATTTACGAAGTCGCATTTATTGCTGATCCAGACGGGCTTCCCATTGAAGTGCTTAATTTACTAAATCCTCACACTTAAGGGTGAAAATTCACACTAACTGGGAGGGGTGCCGAGACTTTAACTGGGGCAACCCAAGGCGGTAAAAAGTCTGGGATTCTGCCCAAAATAGTTGCCCTAAACGGATGTGGAGTATTAGTGCCTAAGCACCGTTGCAACAAAGTTGTCAGATAATAAAATACTACTGAAGACCTATGACTTCAAAATATCGAGAGTGTAACCTGTCGGGTGCACCACTTTCTCCAGCGTTAGGTACCTTAGCTGTAGTCGGCCTACTCCGTTCTTATTTCGCTTTTCCCCAGGTCGCTTTGTCTGTTGTTACCGTCTAATGCGCTCTATTTTTGCCCTTTGCTTTACCGGGTATTGACCCCTGGTGTGGAGTTATTGGGCTAAGTTTCGAGTCCATGCTTCAGAGTCGGTAACCTCTGGGCGAATCATAAGGCAAACACATGGTTGCCTTTCCTAACAATAACTTTCCTCCACTGACGCTTTGGGGGATAACAATGATTTCTTCACAAATCGGGTCATTTTTTTGACAGGGAGCTGTTGAATTTTTGCCTCGATTGTTACACTCAAACACCTGTGAAACGAGAACTACTATGAGCGATCGCAATTTACCCGTGAATGCAACGCTTCGAAATAACCCATCTGACGTCATGTCCCAGTGTCGAGAGATTCTGCCGCCGATGCCAGAGCAGGGCCCTCGCGCCATTGTGGAGGAACGAGATGCCTGTGGCGTTGGGTTTATTGTGCAGAAGGACGGCATTGCGAGTCACGATTTGCTGCGGAAAGCGGCGATCGCTTTGGGATGTATGGAGCACCGGGGTGGGTGTAGCGCTGACCGGGTTTCGGGAGATGGTGCCGGAATTATGACGGCGATTCCTTGGGACCTATTGGAGACGTGGGCTGCTGATGCAGAAGAGTGCTCGTTTGATCGGACGCGCGCCGCTGTGGGGATGGCGTTTTTGCCCCAGAAGGAATTGGCGGCCGCAAAGGCGAAGGCGGCGATCGCCAATGTATTGACCGACGAAGGGTTAGAGCTGGTGGCGTGGCGGCCGGTGCCTACGACTCCTGAGGTCTTAGGACGGCAGGCGTTGGGAAATTTGCCCGTTATTGAGCAGGTGATTCTGGAGGTGCCTGAAGGGAAAGGCTGGACAGGCGAGCGCCTGGAAGCAGAGCTGCTGCGCATTCGTCGCCGCATTGGCAACGCCGTGGTCACCATGTTGGGCAAAGATGACAAAGTGGTATCCGGGCAATCCGTGGGCTACTACATGTGCTCGCTCTCGTCCAGAACCATTGTGTATAAAGGCATGGTGCAGTCAGAGGTCTTGGCGCAGTTTTACAACGACCTGACGAACGAAGCCTACGTTAGCCCCTTTGCGCTATATCACCGTCGCTTTAGCACCAACACCATGCCCAAGTGGCCCTTGGCACAGCCCATGAGATTGCTGGGTCACAATGGTGAGATTAATACGCTGCTGGGTAATTTAAATTGGGTGCTGGCGCGCCAGGCGGATTTGGAGCATTCGGAGTGGGATGAAAAAGCCCTTCGTTTGCTGAAGCCGGTGGTGAGCTACGAAAACAGCGACTCGGCAAATTTGGACAATACCCTCGAGCTGATGGTGCGTTCCGGGCGCAGCCTGCTGGAGGCGGTGACTTTGATGGTGCCGGAGGCGTACCAAAATCAGCCGGACCTGGCGGATCATCCAGAAATTGTGGACTATTACGACTATTGCCGAGGCATCCAAGAGCCTTGGGATGGTCCGGCCCTGTTGGCCTTTAGCGATGGCAAAACCGTGGGCGCGGCGCTGGATCGTAACGGTTTGCGCCCGGCGCGGTACTGCATTACCTCGGATGATTTTGTGATTGTGGGGTCCGAGGCGGGGACGGTGCCTGTGGATGAGTCGACGATTATTGAGAAAGGGCGTTTGGGACCGGGGCAGGCGATCGCCGTGGACCTGGAAACGAACCAGATTTTACGCAACTGGGATTTGAAGGAGCAAGTGGCTCGGAAGCATCCCTACGGTGAGTGGCTGAAGGAGCACCAGCGGGTGGTGGATAAGCCGGACTTTACAGATGAGCTGTTCTTGGACGAGGAAGCGCTGCTGAAAAACCAAATCGCCTTTGGCTACACCGCCGAGGATTTGGATATGGTGATTTCTTCTATGGCTACCCAAGGGAAGGAGCCCACCTATTGCATGGGGGACGATATTCCTTTGGCGGTGTTGTCGTCGAAAAATCACTTGCTGTTTGACTATTTCAAGCAGCGCTTTGCCCAGGTCACTAACCCTCCCATTGATCCCCTGCGGGAGAACCTGGTCATGTCCCTGGAAATGCACCTGGGGCGTCGTCCTAATCCTCTGACGATTGAGCCGGAAGGGGCGCGGATGATCAAACTAAAGTCGCCAGTGTTGAGCGAGGCGAGCTTAGAGCAGGTACGTAATTCTGGGTTTAATACGGCAACCTTGTCCACGTTGTACAGCACTGTCGGGGGACCGGCGGCGCTGGAAGGGGCGATCGCCGACCTATGTCAGCAAGCGGCCGAAGCTATTAACAATGGGGCGGAGGTATTGATCCTGAGCGATCGCGCCGAAGACCTGTCCGCTGATAAAACCTACATTCCGCCGCTGGTGGCCGTGGGCGCGGTGCATCACTTCCTGATTCGTCAGGGACTGCGGATGCGGGCATCGTTGGTGGCGGACACGGCCCAGTGCTGGAGCACCCACCACTTTGCTTGCATGGTGGGCTTTGGGGCTAGTGCCGTGTGTCCTTACCTAACCCTGGAGTCGGTGCGCCATTGGCTGGCGTCGCCGAAGACCCAGAAGCTGATTAAGCAGGAGCGCATTCCTAATTTGACGCCTACCGAAGCTCAGGCGAACTACTGCAAGGCGGTGGAAGCGGGGCTGTTTAAGATTTTGTCCAAGATGGGCATCTCCCTGTTGGCCAGCTATCACGGGGCGCAGATTTTTGAGGCGATCGGCTTAGCTCCGTCCCTGGTGAAGCTGGCGTTTATTGGCACCACCTCCCGTATTGGCGGGCTGACGGTGGAGGATTTGGCGCGGGAGACCATGGGCTTCCATGCGTCCGCATTCCCGGCATTGACCGCCAAGCGCCTGGAAAATATGGGCTTTATCCAGTGTCGCAAAGGGGCGGAGTATCACTCCAATTCGCCGACCATGTCTAAGGAGTTGCACAAGGCGGTGCGCAGCTTTGAAATGCAAACGAAGGACGGCAAGGTGCCCGAGGAAGCCTACAGCCACTACGATCTGTACAAGACCCACCTGCGGGAGCAGCCGGTGGCTACCCTGCGGGACATGCTGGACTTTAAGCGCGATCGCCC
>CALCTI010000170.1 GCA_937894105.1 uncultured cyanobacterium | reverse complement strand
TGCTCTTCTGATTACACTTGGTTATCAGTTTCGGCGTGTTGGCTTGATTTAGCTGGCGTTCTGGAGCTAGTGGGTGTGAATGATTTGGGGTAAGGCTGGATTCACGATGTGTCGCGACCGATTGCAGAGAATGGCTTCCCAACAAGTTTCCACTAAGGATGATATTTTGCAGCGCTTGCTGAAATGTAGATCAGCAACGGCTCAGGTTTTGGCAGCGGATTTAAGGATTAGCGCCCAGGCAATTCGACGCCATTTAAAGGATTTAGAAGAAGAAGGGTTGATTATTCATGAAATCGACCGCAGTGGGTCGGGGCGACCTCGGCATGTGTATGAGCTGAGTGCGGCGGGGCGATCGCGATTTCCCGATGGTTACGATGAGTTTGCTTTGGGATTGTTGCAAACCTTGGCGGGCACGTTGGGGGAGGAGCATGTGTCCAAAATTTTGCGCGAACAGTGGGTACGTAAGGCGATTGGCTATCGTCAGGTGTTGGGCTCGGGACCTCTGAATGAGCGGGTGGCGCGGCTAGTGGAGTTGCGCCGGGCGGAAGGTTATATGGCCGAGTGGGAGGATGCATCCACGGGGGGAGAGGAGCCAAGGCTATTTATTTCGGAGCATAATTGCGCCATTTCTACGGTGGCGTCGTCGTTCCCCAAGGTGTGTGAGCATGAGCTGGAAATGTTTGCGATCGCCCTAGAAGGGTGCAATGTGGAGCGTACCCAGTGGATGGCGGGGGGCGAACACCGCTGTGGGTATGTGGTCTCCCTCGTCAATAGCCCGGTGCCCGTGGAAAGTTCGCGCTAGTTTTCCCAGTTAGATTTTTTTCCCGGTTAGATTTTTTCCCGATTAGGTTTTGGTTACAACCCCAGGTCAGATAAGCCGGGGTGGTTGTCGGGGCGGCGTCCTAGGGACCAATGGTATTTACGATCCGATTCGGCGATCGGCAGGTCGTTAATGCTGGCAATACGGCGCTTCATTAGCCCCGACGGTGCAAATTCCCAATTTTCATTGCCATAGGCTCGATACCACTGCCCCGAATCGTCGCGCCATTCGTAGGCAAAACGCACGGCAATGCGGTTATCTTCAAATGCCCACACTTCTTTAATTAGGCGATAGTCCAGCTCCTTGGCCCACTTGCGCTTGAGAAACTGGATAATTTCCTCGCGTCCCTCTACAAACTCCGCGCGGTTGCGCCAAACGCTATCAACGGTATAGGCGAGGGCGACCTTTTCGGGATTTCGACCATTCCATCCGTCCTCGGCACCTCGCACTTTTTGGGCGGCGGTTTCAGCGGTGAAAGGCGGGAATGGGGGGCGGCTTTCTGGTGTCATGGCTGGCTCATGGATCAAAGTCGCCGAT
>CALCTI010000169.1 GCA_937894105.1 uncultured cyanobacterium | reverse complement strand
GAAACCTGGCGGGGCTTTCGTAGGGGCGGCTGGATGAATTGGGCGGCGGTGGCGACGGTGGCCGTGTCCCTATTTTTATTGGGCACCAGTTTGCAGGCGTCGTGGCATTTGGAGCGGTTGCTCAATCAGTTTGGCAGTCAGCTAGAAATTTCCGTTTATGTGCAACCCCAGGTGGACCCGGCTCCGGTACAGGCGGCGGTGGAGGCGTTGCCGCAGGTGGGTACGGTGACTTTGGTGCCGAAGGATGCGGCGTGGGAAGGGTTGGTGAAGGAGTTGGGAATTTCCAATATTGAGGTAGCCACCCAGCAGCAGGAGGGGAATCCGTTGTTGGATGAGCTGAAAGTGAAGGTGACGTCACCGGCGGTGGCGCCGGAGGTGGCGGCGCAGGGGGAGGCGATCGCAGGGGTGGAGGATACGCGCTATGTGGCAGAGGTGGTAACGCGTCTGCGGGAAGTGAACGAGCTGTTGACCTGGGTGGGGCTGGGGGCGATCGCCCTGGTTATCTCAGCGGCGGTGGCCACGACGATGACTACGATTCGGCTGGTGGTGGCCGCTCGCAGTCAGGAAATTGAAATTATGCGCCTGGTGGGAGCTACGCGCGGGTGGATCTATTTGCCGTTTTTGATGCAGGGAGCGGTGTTTGGGCTCCAGGGGGGCGTGATTGCTTGGGGGGCGATCGCCGTGGTGCAGCAAATTTTGCGATCGGCTCTCAGTAATCAGCCCAGTTTTTTACAGTTTCTGTCTCGCGAATTGCCCCTAACTTCCCGCGAAACGGTGCTGTTGTTAATTGTTCTCCTAATTTTTGGCACCGGGGTGGGACTTATTGCTAGTGCCCTAGCCGTGCGTCGTACCCAGGCAGAAGTGGACAGCGAACCGATGGCTTGGACCGCTTAAGACCTTATTGCTTATTACGGACCATCAATTTACGGACCATTAATTTACGGGCCATTAATTTACGGACCATCAAAATTTTTATGGGACGGGCAAATTATAGGGTAGCTAAAACGGTGAATCGCAGTCCCCTGTTACATTTGCCGTCATTGGGCGTTGGAATTTGCTAGACCTAGGAGACCTTCAAATGATTTTTTAAAACTATAAAACGCTATGCCGGTACCCCAAGTTTTGTGTGTGGGTGAAATGTTGTGGGATTGTTTGGGGGACCCTGCCGGTGCTGCCCTAGGAAAAGGCCGAGCTGATTCGTCCAAGATTGCAGACCCTTCCAAAATTGAAAACTGGACTGCTTACCCCGGTGGCGCACCGGCGAATGTGGCCTGTGCGTTGCCTAAATTGGGCATCCAGTCAGCATTAGTGAGTTGTTTAGGGCAGGATGCCGCTGGCGATCGCCTTTTAAAAATTTTGCAACAGGGGGGCGTGGCGATCGACGCTATTCAGCGCCATCCTGCCCCCACCCGCGAGGTGTACGTGGTTCGCGATGGGGCGGGCGATCGCCAGTTTGTGGCCTTTGGAAGCGAGGGTAAAGGAGTCCAGGACACCACGACCTTTGCGGACACCCAGCTATTGCCAGGTTCAATTCCCCAGCCCCTGTTTAGCTCGGCGAAATTTCTGGTGCTAGGCACCTTGGCGCTAGCCTATCCCAACAGTGGTGCGGCGATCGCTCGGGCGTTGGATTTAGCGGACCAGTATTACGTGCCGGTGTTTTTAGATTTAAATTGGCGTCCGTTATTTTGGTCCGATCCGAGCCAAGCCCAGTCCGTGATCGCTCCAGTTTTAGAACGGGTTGACCTGTTAAAGCTTTCTAAGGAAGAAGCTCTGTGGATGTTTGAAACGGCGGATCAGTCGGCGATCGCCCAAAAGCTGGACCACTTGGAAGGGGTGATTGTTACGGACGGAGCCAACGGCTGTTCCTACTGTTTGGGGGGACACATGGGAAGTCGCCCCGGATTTCCAGTGGCGGCGGTGGATACCACGGGCGCTGGCGATGGTTTTGTGGCGGGATTTCTCAGTCAGCTTCTCCAGGAGGGGCTTAAAAGTTTGGAGGATCCCCAGCGGGTCTATCGCATGGTGACTTATGCCAGCGCCGTGGGAGCCCTGGTGACTCAAAAGCCGGGGGCGATCGCAGCCCAGCCCAACCGCACCGAAGTGGAGAACTTTCTACGGCAACAGGGGCTCATTTCCTAAAACAGCCCGCTGGAACCATTCCCTATCGTCAGACGAAATCCAATATTTTTACCCCAAAATGATAGGGGCATATGGCAATATACCCGCCTCCCGTTGCCCAATTTTTCCTGGGCTTAATGGGCACATTCCACAGGTACCTTGCTATGGTCCCCTGCAAGAATTTTGGGTGATTGAAAGTGATTCAGTGTGACGATAGAAATAACGGTAGACCTTCCCCCTAGGGGCATTACCCATAATCGCGAGCTATTTGTCGTCTTGAATAAACGTTGGGTCTTGAATCACCGAATCATCATTAAAGAGTGCTTCGTCCCACGTTAAATCTCCCAGCGCATCCATCATCGGTACGGAATCCTCTTCCCCAAAATCCAAACCGTTTAAATCCAGGTCGCCGTTACGCCCCAACTCATCGCCGTTGGAATAGCGACCGTTCGTGCTCACTGCCTCGTTCCCAGTTTTTGTTTTTCTTCCAGGGATAATAATCGGAGCCTTGCTGGTGGGTTTTCCCGAATTACTCGAGCGATCGCCCAGCAGCCAATAGGTGGCCATCTTCCCGCGCCCTTTAATATCAATCACCCCGCGCTCCTCAAAACGAAACTCATCCTTCAGAGCCTGGTACACCGTCTCCGTCACCTGAATCCGCCCCCCCTCGCCGTGGGATTCCATGCGGCTAGCAATATTCACCGTATCCCCCCAAAGATCGTAGGCAAACTTCTTAATGCCAATGACCCCCGCCACCACCGAGCCCGTGTTAATACCAATGCGAATTTGGAACGGCTGCCCGTCGGGACTCTTGTACTCCTGAATAGCAATTTGCATATCCAGCGCCAGGTGAGCCACCGCCTTAATATGGTCCTTCATGGGCAACGGTAACCCGCCCACAACCATATATTCGTCACCGACGGTCTTAATTTTTTCTAAGCCGTGGTACTCGGCCAAATGGTCAAAGGTGGAGAAAATCAGGTTCAACATATTCACCAGCTCAATGGGACGCATTTGCGCCGACAGCCGGGTAAAGCCCACCAGGTCCGCAAATAAAATGGTGGCCTCGTCGTACATTTGCGCCAGGGTGCCCTCTCCCTGTTTGAGGCTTTCCGCCACCGGGCGCGGCAGGATATTTAGCAGCAACCGGTCTGCCTTTTCCTGCTCCGCAAACAGGGCTTCCTCCGCCAGCTTGCGCTCGGTAATATTTTGCATCGTCCCTTCGTAGTACAACAGCCGTCCATCCACGTCCTTAACGGCGCGGGCGTTTTCAGAAATCCAAAAAGATTTGCCGTCGGCGTCGTACACCTGGGATTCAAAGCCGTAAATTTCCCCCGTTTGGGCAATCAACGTCAGGAAACTATCCCAACGCTCCGGGTCCACGTAAAATCGCCGGGTGCGGTTCAGTCCCGTGGTTCCCAAGACTTGGTCGATCGCCCCATAGCCAAACATGGCCGCCAGGGCCCGGTTGGAACTTACAAACTGCCCCGTGGGCGCGCACTGATAAATACCCTCCACGGCATTTTCCACAATGCCACGATATTTTTCCTCTGCCTGTTGCAGGGCGCTTTCCATTTGCTTGCGATCGCTCACGTCCCGAGCCATGGCTAGAAAAATCCGCTGGTCACCAGAAAAGCGCACCCCCACCCGCGTTTCCACGTGGAACATACGCCCGTTTTTACAGCGATACATTCCCTCTAGGGTCACCGGCTGCCCCGGCTGCATCATGGACCAAATGCGATCATGTTGATCCAACGACGCCAGGGTATCCACGTCGCCCACGTTCATCGTCAATAGCTCTCGCCGTTCAAACCCGAGGGAACGACAAGCCTCTTGATTAACGTCGAGAATATTCCCTGACACGTCGTGTACAAACATCAAATCTGCCCCGGCCTGATCCGCCAACAGCCGGAACTGGGCTTGGGTTTCCATTAGCACGGCGCGGGCGTCCTTGCGCTCAGTAATGTCCTCCGCAATACACAGCAGGTACAAAATTCGCCCTTGGGCATCAAAGAGGGGCACCTTCATGGTGCGCAGGGTCAGCAGCTCCGCTGCACCGTTTTTATCCACCGCTTCAAAGGGCTGCTCTGAAATCTCAAGGGGACGGCGGGCTTCAATGGCTTCCCGGTCCTGAGAGCGAAACGCCTGGGCTTGGTCCGGGAAGTACAGCTCGTCGCCGGTCCGCCCGATCGCCTTAGCGCGCGCAATTTTAAACAGGGCTTCACTGGCCCGGTTCCATAGCACGTGGCGAAATCCCTGGCGCACATCTTTCACATACACAGCCAGGGGAATATTTTCCACAATGCCGTCAATAAATCGCTTGGACCGCAGCACTTCCGCCACCAGCTGCTTCCGCTCGGAAATATCGCGGATGGTCAGAACGGCGCTGACGCTTTCAATTTCCGTGGGTCCTTCTGCGCTCGGGGCTCCGTTCCCCTCGGGAACCTCCTCATAAAACCGCACCCCCGACCAGGAAATTTCTACGGATCGTCGATCGCGCCCCAGCACCAGCTCGTAGGGCTCTTTGCCCACCACCGCCTTAAGGGCCTGGGTTACGGGATGGGTCCCACGGCGCACGGGCTCTCCCCGCTGATGTAGGGGCAGCACGCTCAGCAGGGGGGCTCCCAAAATTGCCGGGCGATCGCGCTGAACCAGCTGCTGAAAGGCTAAGTTGCACCACTGCACTCGCCCCTGCCCGTCGGTCCACACCAGCGAATCCTGCACCGACCCCAGCATATTTTCCATACGGGTTAAATTTGCCCGCAGCTTATCCCGGGACCCTTCCAATAGCTCCCACTGTCGCCGCCGCTCCACCTCCTCAAGCTGCCGCTGGGACTGGCGCAAATCGTCCTCCAGCCGCTTATAGTCCGTAATATCGTGAAACACAAACAGGGCGCACTCGGTGCCGTGCAAGTAAATCGACTCCGCCGATAGGAGCACCATGCGCAGTTCCCGGGACTTGGTGCGGGCAGCTACCTCCTGGTTACGCACGCTGCTGCCCCGCTGGAGGGTGTGCATCACCAAGGTGCGATCGCTCGGATTTTGCCAAATGTTGAACTCCATATTGGTGAAGCCCATCATTTCCTCAAAGCTATAGCCAAAAATCTCCAAAAAGCTATCGTTAAAATCAATCACCGTCCCATCCCCAATGCGCATCAGGCAAATGCCGCTAGGGCTGGCGTAAAAAATCTTAGAAAACTTAGTTTCTGACAGGCTTAACGCCGTGGTGCGCTCACGCACCCGTTCTTCTAGCTCCGTCTTCTCCCGTTCCCCCATACGCAGCCGCGCCCGCAGCTCCCGAATCATCGTCTGGGCTGCCTGGCTCAGCTCGTCCACCTCCTCCAGGGGAAACACGGGAAAACTGGTATCCACCTTCCCGGCAGTAATCAGCCGAAACCGTCGTTCTAGCCGCCCCAGCGATCGCCCCAGCCAAACCCCAGCGCCCCAGCCCAGGGCCGCTCCCGCGCCCCCCGCCACCAGAACCCACACCACAGACCAAATCCACCCTCGCGTCTCCACCGCTGGCACAATGGACACCACCAGCCAGTTTGCCCCTTGTCCTTGCTGCAGCGGCGTTACCCATAGCTCGTAAGATCGCCCCAGAGCGTCCAGGGAAATTTGATGGGTGCGATCAATATTTGACCAGGACCCAAAGGTTCGCCGCAGATTTTCCGCCCCCGCGTGCACCAGGGGAAACTCACTTTTAAGGGCTGGTCCCGGCGATACCACCCGGGGAGAGGCCCGCCGCTCCGCTTCCGTGCCGCCAACGGTCAACAAAATCTGCTCCGTTGCCGGGTCTAACACAAACCCTTGCCCCTCGCCTACGGACTGGAACTGCTCCTCCAGGGCTTTACCCAAGGGCCCCAGGGCCACCGTTACGCTCAAAATTCCCAGACGCTTCCCCTGGCGATCCACCACCGGCTGCCCCAGGCTGATGGACCAGTTGCCGTCATCGTCTCGCACCGGCGGCGTCCAGACGGTTTGCCCCGCCAGGGCCGGCTGACGATACCAAGGTTGCTGATCCAGGTTGTAGGTGGGTAAGGTGCGCAAGGTGCTGGCGCGGTTCCCTTGACTGTCCACGTTATAAATCCACAGACGCCCCGGCGATCCATTGGTGGCGCTCTGTCCCGACAAAATTTGAATGGATCCCTGGGGCGATCGCTGCACCGCACTTAATAACCCCACCTCATTGGCAAATCCAATAAACCGCAGGGTGGGAAACTGGCGGATTTGCTGTCCCAAAAACGCCTCCAGTGCCTCTGGCGTCGCCGAGTCAATGGTGCCCAGTTTTAAGGTGTCACTATTAATTTGGCTAATCAACGCCGGCACCGCCAAATGATCGTTAATCGCCTCCACCAAAGACTCCCCTCGCGATCGCTGGAGCGCCTGAGCCAGGGGACGACCCTTGTGGGGCTGTCCCCCCACCAAAACTAACTGAGTGACCGCCATCAACAGGGCCGCACTGGTGCCTCCCATCAGCGCCAAAACCCAGCGTATGGACACGCGCTGGGCTAGTCGCCCCAAACGGGCCGCCATGAGGATGCTAAGGGGAGCATTGGACACGAGGGTTTAACGAAAAAAGTTTGAGATATTAAGTATGACAGCCAGAGAAAGTGAATTAAGGCGACGACGATAAAGGTTTCACCCCCTATGTTGCACCCCTGTTGGTCTTCTTGCCGCAGCGTTTCTTTTTATCACGCTTCGCCGCAGCAACGTTTCCGAAGTCAGCGGTTGCTACTCGCCGCTGGTGTTTGGCGTGGGATCTGTCGCATTTTCAGGGGAGCCTAGCTGCTGGCGCTGCTGCTGGCGAAAAGATTCGGCTGCATCATCCAAACGCCCTTCCTGGCGAGCCTCAAACTCTGCTGGGCTTTGACCCGATAAGGAGCGAATTTGCTGGATGATTTCCAGAGGCGTTAGTCCCGTGTCTCCAATGGAGCGTGAATCGCGCTCGTTATTTTGCCATTCTCCCAAGTCATCAGCGTTTCCTGACGACTGGGCAACGGCGCTTTGGGGTAAGCCCAGAAATAACCCCACAAGCACACTGGGGGCGATCGCCAAGGTCCTCACAAGCACAGCCCTAAAGGACTTTCTGTACTTTGACGATGCTGGCTTTACTGAGGCAGGAGGAAATTTAACCATGATTGGGAAGTTGAATCGGAAATTAAGAAACGAAGCCTTATCCGCTCTCTATAGAGTAACGCGTTCCCCGTATCGCCCCAACAGTCAAAGTCCTAAAAGTGTTCTTATGTTCGCTCAGCTCCACCGCCCCCAACCTAAATATCGATTTAAATGTGGCGGCAATAGTTGAAAAAACATCGTTTTAAATCGTCTTAAAGGGAATAGACGGTGGTCTCTGTCACGACCCTTTGACCAGTTTCACCCCGACAGAAGTCAACCTGATTCTCCCTTCGTTAGGACCACGCCCAAAAATCGCAAAATTGCTCACCCAGTGGATGTTAATCGGTCAAGGCTCCTGTATCATGACCCCACATTCATCATACTTAGTGTCCGAGCCTAAATAATTTGCCAAAACTGGATAGGAATTATTGAGTCTTGGCAAATAGCTGGCCAATAGCTGGCAAATCACTTACTAACCAGTCCTCACTGACGAATATTAGGGCGTGCCATAAATTAAACTCCAGAAGCCTTACACAGTGGGAAGTACACGCCCTTTTGAATAAAACTATTAGGGGCTGAAACCCTCACAGCTATTGAGCTTGAGATTTGATCGATGACAGCCCCTAGTAAACCGCAGGTCAATTTACACAGTAATTTCAAGATTAACCTTTAGGAGTTGGGAGAGTTATGGGCGATTCTGGACGGGTTTCAGTGGGAATTGTGGGGGCATCGGGCTACGGCGGCGTTCAACTGGTGCGCCTGCTGATGGACCACCCCAACGTAGAGCTGACTTACCTGGGGGGAAATAGCAGTGCTGGCAAGGGCTACGACGATATTTATCCCCACATGACGGGAATGGTGGATTTGAAAGTTGAAGCCATTGATGTGGAAGCGATCGCCCAGCGCTGTGACGTGGTATTCCTCGGTCTTCCCAACGGCATTGCCTGCGACCTTACCCCCCAGCTTATTGCCAAAGGCTGCAAAGTGTTGGACCTGTCCGCCGACTATCGATTCCGGGATCTTAAAACCTACGAAACCTGGTATAGCAAAGCCCGCACAGACCATCCCACCGCCGCCCACGCCGTGTATGGCTTACCGGAGCTGAACCGGGATTCTATTGCCAATGCCAGCTTGATCGGCTGTCCCGGCTGCTATCCCACCGCCAGCCTCCTAGCCCTGCTGCCCCTGTTAAAGCACGGCATTATTGTTCCCGAAAGCATTATTATCGACGCCAAATCGGGCACCTCAGGAGCCGGTCGCCAGGCAAAGGTACATGCTCTCCTGGCCGAAGCGGACAACTCCTTTGCAGCCTACGGCGTTACTAGCCACCGCCACACCCCGGAAATTGAACAAACCTGTAGCGACCTGGCAGGGCACGATATTCGTTTGCAGTTCACCCCCCACCTGGTGCCGATGCCTCGGGGGATTTTGTCAACGGTATACGCCACCATTCGCGACCCAGGACTGGTACGCGAAGATGTGCTGACAATTTATTCGGTGTTTTATCGCAAGTCCCCGTGGGTGCGGTTGCTGCCCGGTGGAAAGACGCCCCAAACAAAGTGGGCGCTGGGCACCAATGCTTGTTTCCTCGGCGTTGAGGTGGACCAGCGTACGGATCGGGTTATTGTGCTGTCGGCGATCGATAACCTGATCAAGGGACAGTCGGGGCAAGCGGTTCAGTGTATGAACATCATGATGGGCTGGGAAGAAACCCTAGGATTGCCCCAGTTAGGTTTCTATCCCTAAGCACAGGAATGGCGCAGGGGTTACTAAAAAAGGAGCAAGCTTAACCGCCTGCTCCTTTTTTTATCGCTACTGGCGTAGGGCATCTAGCGTAATTTGTGTGTAGGGAAACCAATAGTGTATTTTTTGCCCACTGTCGGCTCAGCAAAGCGTCCTATTCATACCCAGCAGCACAACAGGTGCCCCGGCGAGCCGGTCCGCTTTAACTCTTACTTTTAGACGCCTACTTATAGACGCCGTTATTGATCCGGTCATCCCCTTGGGTGAACACAATGCTAGTGGGACTAACGGAAAATAACCCTTCTCCGACGTATTTGGTTAGGGTATTTTTCTGGCGATCGCTCAACCCCGGCAAAGACAAAATATCTTCAACGGCTTCGTAGGGAGCATTGGCAATGATCTTTTTCGCCAGGGTCGGATACAGCCCGCGATACTCCTTGTAGCTGCTGATATTGGTGTTGTTTAGGTCAATGGTTTCGCCATAAATCTTGGCCAGTTCAGCATCCGCTTCCCCGTTAACGGCCCCCATCACCATCGACGCACTATTCCAGGTGAGGTTAGTTAGGTTAAGGTGATCTGCCATTGCAGGACCACTACCGAAGCCAACCCAGCTTGTTACGCACAGGCTAACCACAACAAAAAGGCGCAGGAACCACTTCATGGGGATACGTTTCTCCAAAAAAATACAGCTCAAGTAAAAGGCATTTTACCCTGTCTGCTATTTTCCCCGATTACGTAATTTATGGCGATCGCCCCACACGCTTTGCAACGTTAATTTGCAATTCCTCTATTACCTACTGCAGTATTTCGGGGCATTTTTCCCATTTTCCCTACTCTAGGTCGGCGATCGCCCCTTCCAACCCTCCCGCTATTTCTTGCCTAGACGGAATCGTCTCGCTGATCTCCTCCTCGTCCAGTTCAATTTCTTCGCCGTACACCTCGTCAACCCCTACCTCCTCAACCACCCCATTGTCACCGTCGGCGTTATCCCCCTCCAGCGCCGCCCCCTCGACCAACCCCGTCAGCACCCGATTCAACTCCTCGTAGGTGCCCGCGTAGGTGGTCGCCGGCTCGTCATAGCCCTTTAGGTGCACCTGGTACTCTTCAAACATGTGCTCATAATTTCCCGGGTGCAACATCCGCAAATACTGGTACGTCGTCAGCCCGATCGCCACATCCTGCTTCAGCTCCTTAGTACAGGACTCCAGCCGAAACGCCTCATTAACCGTATCCCCCAGGGCAGTATAATCTGGGCGATCGTAGCTGCCAGTATTGCCCACCATGGCGTAGCCCGTATTCACCCCCGTACCAATGCGCAAGGGAAACGGCAACGGATAGCGCAAATGCAACTCCTGGGTCATGCGCTGTAAATCGTCCACCGCCTGGAAAATATGACGCACCTCCTGAAGACTCAGGTCGTTTTCCCCGTGGATCCACACCGCCATAATTGCGTCACCAATGTACTTTTCCACCCAGCTGCCGTGGTTACGCAATATATCGCCAGCTTGGCGGTACCAGGTGCCAATGGTTTCAGACTGTTTTTTTTCGTCCGTTTGCCGCGTCAACCCCGTGAAATCACGGATATCCGTCACCAAGACAGAAATGAGCCGCCGCACGTGTAAAGCCGCCGTTACGGCAGAGTTGGTCATATATTGCTCGTCCTCTGGCTTCACCCGAGGCGGAGCGTAGAACTTCATTTCCGTTTGCCCAAAGGTGAGATTATCGCCACCGTTGAGGGTTACGGGGATGCTGACGCGGCGACCATTAACAAAGGAGCCATTGCGGCTGCCCAGGTCAATTAAATAAAAGACGCCGTCTTC
>CALCTI010000168.1 GCA_937894105.1 uncultured cyanobacterium | reverse complement strand
TCCCGCGCCAGTAGGGTTCCCGCCACGATTGAGTCTGCATTAGATAGGGCTGCTGTGGCGATCGCCCCATCCACATTCGGCAACAGTAGGTCAATGGTCGTGGGGGTGGCGGTTTTCTCCTGGTGGTCGTCTCCCGACTTAAAGCGATCGTCTTTGTAAAGGGCAAGCTGCAGTCCTTCGCTAATGGCCTGAATGCTGCTCGCCACATCGTCGCCAATCATCGGAAGAGCCAGCCCTAGGGAATCGCACTTTTCTGATCGCGATCGCTTGGCCACCGCTCCCGCAGCCTGTCGCAACGTTTCCAAATCAGCATTATCAGGACTGCCCAAGCCCACCTCAAACACCTTGCGCTAGAGTCACTCGATCAAAGTTGGCCTGCCTGGTCACCAGCGCGACGACCTTTGTCCTTCCCACAAGCCGATCGCCAAGCCAGTGCCGCTCCAGGCGATCGCGGTTGTTTCCACAGCGTGCAACTGCATTCTTATCCCCTCTCAATAATGTCTAAGTTGCCCACAGCAACTCCAGCCACCTAGCCTAACTTAACGTGAGCCCAGGAATCTGAATGTCAGCGTTATGGAATTTCGGTGAATTAGTAGGGGATTGAATTAGGGCGCCGTTAGGGCTGCTTACGACCCACCAGTTGGTAACGCCCCAGTTGTCCTGCCTGGTAAGCGTTAATGATGACCCGATAGGCACCGTCCATGGGCAGCACTACTTCCACTGTGGAGTTGGTGTTGCGATCGCCGCGATCATCATTACTTCCCAGCAGTTCGCCGCTGGGATCCACCAGCACTAAATAAGTGTCAAAGTCGGGGCTGTCCAGGTCAATGACCACCCGCTCACCGGCTCGACCGCGAAAATAGAAGTCGTCAAAGGCGCTGCCGTCCCGGTTCAAGGTGCGCGATCGCCCGTCCAGTTGTCCAGTGTGGGTAAAGAGGAGGTTAGCATCCGGTGATGGGGGTGGCTGGGAGCGCGCCGAAGGTCCCCCCAGCTGGGCTCTCAGGGAATAGGCTCCCGTTTGACCCGGTCGGCGGCTGTTGACGTAAATGCGATAGGTACCATTGCTAGGCAACGTTTCCATTAGGCGAGCGGTGGGACTGCCGTCGCGGGGTCCCGACTGCACCAAATCGCGACCGTTAGCGTCTAGCAAAATCAAATAGGGCTCAAATTCAGAGCTGGTCAGTTCGGCGCGAATACGCTGTCCCGCCTGCCCTTCAAATACGTAGGTGTCGTAGTAGCTATTGTCGAAGGGCAGTTGGCGATCGCCCCCTTGCAATCCGCCGCTAATGGCAGAACCGTTTAACGCCAGCGGTCGACTGTCTTGCACGCCCCGGGCGTTGGTCGGCAGCCGTCCAGAGCGAGCCGAGGCTAAAAAGGGCTGCACCTGGTCCGTGGAAATGGCAAAGCCGATGCCAATATTGCCGTCAGAGCGCCCGGTAAAAATCGCCGTATTAATGCCAATCAGTCGCCCTTGGCTATCGAGCAACGCGCCGCCCGAGTTGCCAGGGTTAATGGCCGCGTCCGTTTGAATTAGCCCCCGCTGTTGGTCCAGGCGGCTCACCAAGCCCGCCGTAAAAGTGCCCTGAAATCGCCCAAAGGGATTGCCGATCGCAAAGGCCCGCTGTCCCACCTGGACCGACCCCGGCGGCGCAAATTCAACGGTAGGCAAATTGGTAGCATTCACTTTCAATAAAGCCAAATCTAGCCCGTTTTGTCCCACCCCCATCAGCCGGGCGTTGTAACGCTGCCCGTCGGATAACACCACCGTAATGGGATTCCGGCGGGAATTGCGCACCACGTGGGCGTTGGTAATAACCAAACCGCTAGGATCAACAATGACGCCGCTGCCGGTAGACTGTCCAGTTTCGATCGACACCACCGCTGGGCTAGCTTTTTGGTAAACCCGAATATTGGTTTCTTCGGCGTTACTGCGCTGGGCTTGGGGGGCGACGGGAATGGCGGCGGCGGGGTTGATCTGTCCCAACAGTCCCAGTGCGACCAAGGTCCCCAAAGGTAGGCTCAGGGCTTTAGTTAGAAATTTGGCGAAGGGGCGATCGCTGACGGACCGCGTGTTTTGAGTTGCGATCAAGTCGTTAGCTAGAATTTGGGTGGAATTTTGAGTCGATCCAGTGGCGAAAATGGATGACTGGATGGAGGATAAAGCCATACCGACAAACGGGGATGAATGGGGAAAGTAACCTAAGCGTATTTCTAGGTTAGCTGCTTCGTTTTGCAAAGACAGAATTATGAGTGACAGATGCAGTTTTGCCTGCACTAATTCTTAAAAAAACGAAGCAAAAAACATTGCAAAATAGGCGATCGTCCGTAAATTCCACGAACTCGAGTTTCACAAAAATTACGGATAGTAGTCTTGATTGTGTGGGTATGCTTTTTGTTTCGCGTTTGCAGAATAACTATGCCAAAACAATTCTGCCGAAAAACCATGCCAAAAACCTCAGTACAGGGACAAAAGTTTTGAAGTAGAGGCTAAAAACCTTGCCAGTTAAGGGTTAAGGCGATTTCAATTTCGTTCGAACGGTAAACAGGCTGAAATTACTGCTCTGTAAGGATTACAGCTTTCGCATCTGATTTTTTGTCCCTGTACTGAGGCCAAAAACTGCACTGTGCGCTAGTTGAGACGAGTGGCGCGACCTAACTAAAATTGTGTGTAGAAGGGTCGTTTGTAGGATGCGTGCCAGCGCACCGCATAGAAGTTAAAGCCTTTGTTCAGCGCATTAGCCACGCACCCCAAAAGTTCTAGATCAAGAAGTTGTAGAAAATTAGGGGCTTGGCTAGGGCGTAATTTTAGCTGAGTCGTGCCCAAGGCACAGGCGTCTATTACTTTGCTTCGAGGGCGTTGTGAAGGGCGTGATGAATCATCTGGTAAACCGCATCCCAGTCATCGACGGCGGGCTGGCGGAAGAGGCGGGCGGTGGTATACCAAACGGTGTCGGGGCGATCGCGCAACCATCGCCAGTCCGCCAGCCAGGGCAGCAAAATCCACACCGGTTTTCCCAGTGCCCCCGCCAAATGGGCCACCGCTGTATCCACAGAAATGACTAAATCTAGCTGGGCGATCACCGCGGCGGTTTCGGCAAAACTGGGGAGGCGATCGCTTAAATCAATCAGTCGCCCGTCGCCAAAGAATGGCTGCCCAGTGGGTGCATCGCGCCCCACTTGCAGGGAATAAAGCTGCACCTGGGGATGGTCAAGGGCCACCATAAGTGGAGGCAGATCACAGGTTTTTTGGCGATATTGCTCAATAAGCTCCGGTAAATCTCGGTAGCCACTGCCCCACACGATACCGATTTTTTTGCGTGCCTTTGGGTAACTGGGGGCGGGAAGGGTGAAAGTACGCGCTGTATCTGGCACCGAAAGGTATACCGGATTGGATTGGGTTTGGGTTTGGGCGATCGCTGGCTCCGGGGCAAAAAACTGGGGCAGGCACATCAGGGACCCCCCCATGACGTAAGCACCCCCAACCCGGGGCTGATCCCAGACCCCAACCACGACCCCGCAGCCCAAACCGGCGA
>CALCTI010000167.1 GCA_937894105.1 uncultured cyanobacterium | reverse complement strand
TACCTTTATTTATTGCCACACCATGGTTGCAACCGCTTCCAAATCCCTTGCCTCCCAGGTGCGTCAGGATTTTCCCATTCTTCACCAGGAAGTGAACGGACATCCCCTGGTGTACCTGGACAACGCCGCCACTTCCCAAAAGCCCACCGCCGTTATTAACGCGCTGCGGGATTATTACGAGGGGGATAACGCCAACGTCCATCGCGGAGCCCACACCCTTAGTAACCGTGCCACCGATGCCTATGAAGCCACGCGGGATAAGCTGGCGGCGTTTATTAATGCGTCCTCGCGCCAGGAAATTGTGTATACGCGCAATGCCAGCGAGGCGATTAATTTGGTGGCCTATAGCTGGGGGATGAGTGAGCTAAAGGCAGGGGATGAAATTATTTTGTCGGTGATGGAACACCACAGCAATTTAATTCCCTGGCAGTTTGTGGCCCAGCGCACGGGGGCGGTGCTGAAATTTGTGGAGCCCACGGATACCGGGGAATTTAACCTGGAGCAGTTTAAAACGTTGCTGGGCGATCGCACCAAACTGGTCTCTGTGGTGCACGTTTCGAACACCTTGGGCTGCGAAGCTCCCGTCAAAAAAATCATTCCGCTAGCCCATAAAGCGGGAGCAAAAGTATTACTAGACGCCTGCCAAAGCGTGCCCCATATGCCCGTCGATGTGCAGGTTCTTGATTGCGATTGGCTAGTGGCGTCGGGGCATAAAATGTGCGGACCCACAGGCATTGGCTTTCTCTACGGCAAGTTGGATTTATTAGAGTCAATGCCGCCATTTTTAGGGGGCGGTGAAATGATTGCCGATGTGTCCCTAGAGCAGTCCACCTACGCGGAATTGCCCCATAAATTTGAAGCGGGAACGCCGGCCATTGGAGAGGCGATCGCCCTAGGGGCAGCAGTGGATTATTTAACGGCGATCGGGATGGATAAAATCCACGCCTACGAAGCAGAATTAACTCGCCATCTGTTTGACGGTCTCGCCAGCATTGACGGCATCACCCTTTACGGTCCCCAGCCGGATGCCAATGGGACCGGTCGCGCGGCCCTCGCTGCCTTCACCACGGAAGCAGTCCACGCCCACGACCTGGCAACTTTGATTGACCAATCGGGAATCGCTATTCGCTCCGGTCACCACTGCACCCAGCCGTTGCATAAGCATCTCAAGGTCAGCGCTACCGCCCGCGCCAGCCTGTCGTTCTATAACACCCACGATGAAATCGACCAGTTTCTAACGGCCCTAAAAGAGACTCTGGAATTTTTCGCTAGCGTAATGGACGAATGATTCCGTAAACTAAGTGGGAAATATGCCAACCCCACCGCCCTCGCCAAGTCCAAACCAAGTCGTTATTTAGTCGTTACCGAAACTTTTTTCAAACTATGGTGAGTCCCCAACTGGTCAAAGACACCATTGCCGCAAAGCTGCCCGATGCCCATGTGGAGGTGCAGGATTTAACCGGCGGCGGCGACCACTATCAAGCCCTTGTGGTTTCCTCTGCTTTTGAAGGAAAGAGCCTTGTGAAACAGCATCAATTGGTTTACGGTGCCCTGCAAGAGGAGCTGGATAGCAACGCTATTCATGCCCTAGCTCTCAAGACTTACACCCCTGAAGCTTGGCAAGCGTCCCAATCCTAATCCACTCCGAATAGCTAGTAAGAAACGGGTTGCAGAATTACCCTGCTGGCGATGTTTCTTCGCGTTTATTTCGTCCTTATTTCTAAGTTTATTGAGCTTACTGGTAGACAAGTTATGGCACTAGATCCAGCAGTTAAAGAACGCATTAACAAATTGGTGGCTGAGCACAAGATTTTTGTGTTTATGAAAGGCACCAAATTAATGCCCCAGTGCGGTTTTTCTAACAACGTGATGCAAATCTTAAACAGCTTTGGCATACCATTTGAAACCTTCGATGTACTGTCAGATCCGGAGATTCGCCAAGGCATTAAGGAATATTCCAACTGGCCCACCATTCCCCAGGTATATATGAATGGGGAATTTGTGGGTGGTTCCGACATCATGATTGAGCTGTACCAAAAAGATGAATTAAAGGAAATGCTAACGGTTGCCCTAGCGTCCTAAGCTGCCGCATTTAAAGCAACGTAAGCATCTTTTCGTATGGTGCGTGAAACGCACCATAAAGATTTCAGCCTTTTGTTAAGTGCATTGTCACGCGCCCCATATTTTGTTCAGCGTTTAGGATGGACTTAGACGCATTGATAGCCTTGCTCTTTGGAGTAGCCTGTGATTTATTCCTTGTCCCTGGCGTTGCCCCTGGCAATTTTTGGACTTCCCCTGGATACGCTGTTTTCCACCCAGGGAATTATGGTGCTGCTTCTGATGGCTTACGGCGGCGCGATGTGGATGTTCCTGACCAGTGCGCCGAAGGTGTACACCGTGATGGTGTCGGATTTGGAGGTGGCGCGGCAGTTTTATGAGGGCGATTTGAATTTTGCGGCGGCGGAGGTGCCGTTGCAGTATTACTACAATTACGAGCAAACTCTGGGTACGTCTGGGTTTGATCCTCTCTACCTATCGCCGACAACCTACAATCCACCCACCCGGGCAATGTCGCCGACGGACCGGCCGGAAGGGCTATGGTATCAGCTTAAGAAAAATGTTCAGGTTCATGTGATTTCCGGTGCCAGTTTTGGCTATAAGAATAGTCAGCGCCACGTGTGCTTTGATCGCGATTGTTTGGAGCAGATTTTGCTGCGGGTGCAGATGCGTGGTCTTAAAAATAAAATTCGGGGCGATCGCCCTTTAAATTTTCTGGTGAAAGATTGGCAAGGGCGCACCATCGAAATGGCAGAAATTGACGATAATTAAAAAACTCGCAGGAGTAGACATAAAATACCTGCAATTATTGGAAAGGCTTTTGAGGGGCGTATCCGCTAAATTATTTGCGGAAGATATATAGTCACTCTCTACTGATATAGGACAGTGGCGGGCATTAACCGAACCCTTTCGAGAAAAGCTTCAGTCTTATCAAGGGAAGGTTGAAGCGTTTGAATCCGTTCTAGACCGGCGATTCGTTGGCTGCCCTCTGGACGCTATTAGTGAAATGTTTACGGAGCTGGATCGTGCTGTAATACCAACTCTTCAATTTAGATAGAGTCCAAACGCCTGTCACAACTGGCTCTCAAAGGTTTGATATATCGCTTTAATTTAGCGAATTGGGATAACGGAGAAGCAGCGGCAGAATCTATTATCCCAAGTGTTTTTCGGCGACATTGTCACAGATGAGTATCGTGCTACCAATGGTCAAATTTCGTGGGGCGATCGTCGACCTTCACAACGATACAATTCAGCGCCTTAGGATGCAGTGCGGTTTAAATTGATTTTTTTTGGGGTAATTGAGTTGGGGCTCGCCACTTGATCCATCGAGCTAAGCAGAGAGCCACCACCATGGCAGCCACTACCCCAGTGCGCACCCAATTGATCGAGGCTAAATCTAGCTGTCCAAGATAGCTGGAACCGCTGAAAACGGTGTGTCCTGCCGCGAGGATGAAAGCGGGAAAGCTGAGGAGATGAAGTCGTCGCCAGTTCTTTCCCAGATATTTTTGGGCATGGTCGAAGCTAGTGAGGGCGGCAGGGGTCATTAGGATAAGGGTGATCGCCCCGCTCCAGATACCCCATTGGTTGGACGGGGGCAGGAACAAAATTGCCTGCCATTGCCATTCAAAGGCATGCTCAAACATATGAGCGCAGTGGGCAAGGGCGAGCACGTAGGCCGCCACCCCGATCGCCCGGCGATATTTCAACGGCGTAGCCCACAAGTTAGCAATGGGACGAGCAATTAGAGACAGCATGAGACACACCAGGGCGCAGTGGCCGGTGTGATCCACCATTTGTCCCGTGCGCAACAGGGTAAGACTGCCCACCACCATGGAAATCCAGCCCCCCAGGCGGAATAGCTGACTGCGGCGATCGCTCCCCAGTTGCCCCACCGTTGTCCCCACGCCAATCATCACCGGCAGGGTGCCCAAGCCAAAGGACAGTAGGGTAATGGCTCCCCCTAATGGACCACCCGCTGCGATCGCTTTAAGCTGGGCAGCATACAGAAAACCGCAGGGAATACTGCCCCACAGCAGCCCAATCAACGCCGGCTGAAACCAGGTAGCATTACGCCCAAAGCGATCAAACCATTGGTTAATTCGCTGATGTCCTTTGACACCGCTTAGGGGATGGAGCACCGGAATTTTGGGCAACCACTGGGGCTTAATCTGTACCAGCCCAAACCAAATTAACGACACCCCCGTTAAAATACTGAGCCCCTGACGTACCGGGCTGCCGACGCCAAACCATTGCCCCCCGGCCGCCATTGCCGACCCGAGTCCACCAATGATTGCACCTACCAGGCTATAACTGACCAAACGCCCCAGGTTAAGAAGCCCGTGGAATTGAAGTTGCGATCGCCAGGTGCTTGTCCGATCTTTGACGTTTTCTTGGGACGTGGCACTGGCTTTTACATCGGCGTTTGCGGTAGATTTCGACCCAGAGCTGGACAGGGAAAATGCCACTGCCAGCGGACCACACATGCCGACGCAGTGACCAAAACTGCCCACAAATCCCAGGGCAGCCATTAGCCCCAAATCTAATGGGGACACAGGTAAAACAGAGATGAACGGCGACCCCAACAATAGAGATTCCTTAACCGAAGCGGTAGCTCAAGGACATATCAATAGCAGCCAAGTAAATAGTAGGCAAATAGGTAATAGGCAAACGGTTGAGCCGCATAACACCACCTATTGGCATAACGGTCAGCCAGTGTTTGGTGACACTATCACTTTATCTATTAATGATCCTGGTTTAATCCGTGGGGCAACCCTATATACCACCATGCGGGTCCACTATTCTTTAGACCATCCTGCGACCCAATGGACTGCCCACCAGAATCGCCTGCGCAACGCTGTTCACCAGCTTAAATTTACCGAGCCAAATTGGGATCATATCCGCGCGGGCGCTGAGTATATCCAAAGCCACTATCCTGTGGTGCGAATTGTGGTATTCCCCAATGGCACCGAGTGGATTACCGGGCGATCGCTCCCCCCAGATTTGGCGCGTAAACAAGCGGAGGGCATTACCGTTTGGGTGGCACCGCCAGACTATCAGCGTTCTTTGCCTCAATATAAATCCAGCAGTTACCTGGCTCCTTGGTTGGCAGCTCGCAAGGGGCGCGATCGCCACTGTGAAGAAACGGTTCTAACTAACGATGACGGGCACTGGCTGGAAACGGCTACCGGTAATTTATGGGGCTACGGCGACGGGCAATGGTGGCTGCCGCCCTTATTTGACGATCATCTGGGCGATCGCCAAACGGGTCAGCGACTTCCCGGCACCGGTCAGCAAATTTTAATTCAGCTCCTGGAAAATAGCGGTCAAACGGTGACGCCCCGCCCCTGGACACCAGATTGGGTTAGCACTTTGGAGGCGATCGCCTACAGCAACAGCGTCATCGGCTTAATTCCTATCCGGCAAGGGCTGGACGCCGACGACACAATGATTTGGCAAAATTCTAACTCCACGCCTGCGAACGAACTGTTAAAACTTTGGCAACGGGCGATCGCCCTCCCAGTTCATTCCTAGGACCACCGTGATGTAAAATCCACAGCAGGTTTGACAAAGAGCTGCCACTAACTAACGCTCGCTCAAGTTCAATAGCCATGAGGGAGGATGACCCACCCTAAAAATAATTGGCGTTGCTGATTCGAGCTATGAACCGATTACCGAAAGCCATGAAACCTCGTTTGGAACTTTGCGAAAACATGTCTATGCAGCAACGCCAAATAATCAGTAACGTCAAATAATTCAAAGGCAAAAGGCGCTTTACAACCGGGTCCAAACGGATCCTCGCTTTGGGAGTTGCTCGCCAGTTGTTCATTAGTTGTTCATTAGTTGTTCATTGTCGTCGTTAATTGGGGGCTGTTATCATTTAAACCTCAAAGCCTCTCGCTGTGACGGTTTCAGCCCCTAGTCTTTTTTGTTTTGAAAGGGCGTGTACTCCCCACTGTA
>CALCTI010000166.1 GCA_937894105.1 uncultured cyanobacterium | reverse complement strand
CTGTACTCTGTAGTGGAGTTGCACCAAAGAAGGCGCGTTTTTCAGAGCACAATTCATAACTCCCCCCTGAAAGCTTGCCTTAGGATTCCCTAAACCCAGTAACTCACTGCTTAATTCACCGCCTAATTCAACTATGTCTAAACGCCGCCTGCTATGGGGCTTTGCCCGCAAATATCCGGCGCTGATGTTTCTCAGTGTCGTATTCGGCTTTACAGGGGCGCTTTTTGCAGGGGTAGGAACCACACTGTTGGTGCCGGTGATTTTGCGTTTTGTAGGTCAGGACGCCCTGTTGAAAGACGGTCCGCCGATTTTACAAGCGCTGTTTTCCCCTTTTAATGCTCTTCCTGAGGAATATCAGCCGATCGCCATGGCAGGGGCGGTGATTGTGGTGATCGCGTTGAAAAACCTCACCGGATTTTTAGGACTTTACACCTCTAGCAAGCTACAGCGCGGGTTGGCGGCTGATTTACGCCTTAGCGGATGTCAGATGCTGCTGGATGTGGATTTGAGCTATCACGCGAGAACAAGGACGGGGGACATTACCAATAAGCTGGGCGCCGAGAGTAACCGTGTTGCCAGCACCATTAGCAGCATGATCAAGCTGTTTATGAAGCTACTTTCGATTACGGTTTTTATCGTCTTACTAATTAGTATTTCTTGGCAGCTCACGATTATTGTGGCCCTATTATTGAGCACCGTTGTGGTCCTAAATCAATGGTTTGTGACGCGAGCGCGAACTTTGGGACAGCAGCTTTCCGTTGCATCCCGCGACTATTCTCGTGGTCTTTTAGACATGCTTTTGGGCATGGCTTTGGTGCGCACGTCGGCAATGGAAAAAACTGAGCTACAAAAGATTAAATCTTTTGTTCAAAACCTAGAAGATCGGCAGTTAATGTCTCAGTTCAATAGCGCCGCAGTGGGTCCTGTGACAGAGATTGCCAGTATTACTTGCTTGATGAGCATTGTGATCATTAGTCAATTTATTTTTAAAGATATTGAGGCCCTGTCGGCTGTTTTATTGACGTATTTGGTGATTCTATTTCGACTTTTACCGCAGCTTTCAGAGCTCAATAGCCTACGAAGCAGTGTGGCTAATACGTTGCCCAGTGTAGACATTATTGAGGACTTTTTAAGTCGAACCAATAAGCCGTTTATGCGGGCGGGCGATCGACCCTTTCCCGATCACCTGGAACAGGGCATTCACTTTGACAATATTCGCTTTGCCTACGAAGGAGCAGACGATTTAACGTTAAAAGGAATCGAGCTATTCCTACCCAAAGGCACAACTTTGGCCCTGGTGGGGGGCTCTGGCGCTGGTAAGTCTACCTTGGCGGATTTATTGCCGCGCTTTGCGGACCCTAGCGGAGGGAAAATCACCGTTGATGGGGTGGATTTACGGGATTTTGCTTTAGGCACCGTTCGCCGGGCGATGGGGATTGTGAGTCAGGATACGTTCCTGTTCAACACGTCGGTGCGGGAAAATATTGCCTACGGCACCGCTGGCGCTACGGAGGAGGAGCTATACGATGCGGCGCGGCGGGCTAATGCGCTGGAGTTTATTGAGCAGTTGCCTCGGGGATTTGATACGCCCATTGGCGATCGCGGGGTGATGCTATCGGGGGGGCAGCGCCAGCGATTGGCGATCGCTCGAGCCCTGATCAGCAAGCCTACGATTTTAATTTTGGACGAAGCCACCAGCGCTCTGGATACGGTTTCAGAGCGGCTGGTGCAGGAAGCCATTGAAAACCTAAGCCGCGATCGCACCACTTTGGTGATTGCCCACCGGCTATCCACCATTCAAAATGCTGACCAAATTGCGGTGATGGAAAAGGGCAAAGTGATCGAAGTGGGCTCTCACGGGCAGCTGTTGGCGAAAAATGGGCACTACGCCAAGCTATACCGGATGCAGTTTGCTGCTGAGTCTCAGCAACTGGTCACCGCCAACGAAACCTTTAACCGCACCTCCTACGAAATTCGCAGCCGTCTCAACGTGACCATTGGAGCCCTGCAGCTTTTGGTGGAAGATTGGCTCGATTCGCCGGAAGAAGCCCAGGAGCTGATTGAGCAATCCTATAAGTCATCCATTCGCATGCTCAGCACCATGGAGCTGTTTGAGGACAGCCTGCAAATGCAAAAGGCGCTTTATCGCAAGGGGAACAAGGGGGGCAACGCGGTGACGCCCAAATTGACCGCCCGCTACGAAACCTTCACCAAAACCTCCTACGATGTCCGCGGTCGCTTGAATACAATGATTGGTAGTTTACGGTTTGTGGTGGACGATTTGGCGGATTCGGCGGAGGAGCGGGTATCAATGCTGAAGCAAACCTACGATTCAGCGCTGTATATTTTTGACACTTTTGAAACGCTGGAATCAGCGGGGAATCAGGTTTAGGAGGGGCGTTTCACCCAGGGGCATTCATGGGGAACCCCAAAGGATGGTGCAGGTTTTAGTGTAGTTTGTGGTAGTAATTTTACGGCTGGCAGGTGGCTCCGATTTGGCGGTTGCTTATTTTTAGGCAAAAGTGCCC
>CALCTI010000165.1 GCA_937894105.1 uncultured cyanobacterium | reverse complement strand
GCCGTTGTAAAGAATCAACTCCGCCCCCTCCAGGGTTGCCGTATCCTGGGGCACTGGCTCATACACGTGGGGATCATCGCCCGGCGTTAAAATCCCTGACACCTCCACCTCGTCTCCGGCGATTTCCTCCGTCAGATCAGTCAAAATCGTCGTTGTGGTCACTACCGATGGCGAAGTATTCCCTGGGCGATCGCCACCACCACAGCCCCCCAGCGCAACACCACAGGCTCCAACCAATCCCACCAGGGAGGACAACATCCAAAGACGGCGCGGTTTCACTGTAATCATGGCAACTTTTATACCTACTTTTCAGACTCAGGGTTTACAAGGTTTTTTGACCACCGTTAGCCAGATTTCAAGGCGCACCTTCAGTAGCGCTCCACGGCAGTCAACATTTCTACATCCTTTCAGCCCCTTTATTTAGGCAGCTTGGGGGGCAAAAAATGAAATTAATTCACTTTCTTTTCATTATTCTTTCATTTTTCGGTAGGCTAGTCTAACAAATTCATTGCGCCCGCCAGGAGTGGCTGTTTGTCCATGGATGCTGTATCTCCTTTTTCATCCCCTTTCCCATCGAGCCCTCCTCCGTTGCAGGTGGAGCATCTCAGCGTGTTTTATCGCACCGTGGAAGCCCTACGAGATATTTCACTGGTGATTCGACCGGGGCGCGTTACGGGAGCAATTGGCCCCAATGGCGCGGGCAAAAGCACGTTAATCAAAGCAATGCTGGGGCTGATTCCGGCGGCGGGGGCGCAAATTACTTACGGCGATCGCCCCCTAACCAATCAGCTAGATCGGGTGGCTTATGTCCCCCAACGATCCCAAGTAGACCTTACTTATCCGGCGACGGTGTGGGATGTGGTGATGATGGGACGGGTGCGCCAAACAGGATGGTTTCGGCGGTTTTCGGCGTCCAGTGTCCAGGCGGCCCGGGCAGCTCTGGAACGGGTAGAGATGGCGGAGTTTCGGAATCGCTCCATTTCTGATTTATCCGGCGGGCAGCAGCAGCGGGTCTTTTTGGCGCGATCGCTGGCGCAGCAGGCAGAAATTTTTTGCTTTGATGAACCTTTTGTGGGGGTTGATCGTAAAACCGAATCGATTTTATTTACGATTTTCAAGGAATTAGCTGCCGAAGGAAAAATTGTGCTGGTGGTTAATCACGATTTAGGGGAATCCATTACCAATTTTGACGATTTGATTTTGCTAAATCGCGAGGTGATTGCGGCTGGAAATCGCCGGATTGTGTTGAACGAAAATAACTTGACTCGCGCCTACGGTTCCCACGTTAATTTCTTTCAAGAAGCAGCGTAAGAGGTTAATTCAGTAGGATTCTTACGTCAATCTTTAGCTAAGTTCCTAACTGAATTTTTAAATGAAAATCAGCGTAAAGTGTTCCCTAAAGTTCATCATAATTAGTTCGTCGAAATAATGTCAATTGAAGCTTTTTTTGAGCCGCTGCAATATGGATTCATGCAGCGAGCACTCGTTATTGCAGTGCTAACAGGAGTTCTGTGCGCCGTGGTAGGAAGCTATTTAATGGTGCAGCGGTTAGCGCTATTGGGAGATGCCATTAGTCACTCGGTTTTAGCAGGTTTAGCGGTGGCATTTATGCTGGGAGTTAATATTTTTGTCGGGGCATTTATTGCTGGAGTATTGAGCACTGGGGCGATTAATTTAATTCGAACGCGATCGCCCGTCAAAGAAGATGCGGCAATGGGTATTGTTTTGTCGGCGTTTTTTGCCCTGGGGATTACGTTAATTACCCTGGTGCAAAAGGACAATAAAATTGACCTAAATCATTTTCTCTTTGGCAATATTTTGGCGGTCACTGGAAACGAGGTTCGCGACACGGCAATCATCGCCATTCTAATTTTGGCAGTAACGGCTTTACTGTACAAAGAATTGCACTTTTACACATTTGATAAATTAGGTGCCCAGGCAGTGGGGTTGCCCGTTAATATGCTGGATTTTGGGCTGACATTGGCGATCGCCCTAACCATTGTGGCTAGTATGAAAGCCGTCGGTGTGGTGCTGGTTTTGTCGATGTTAATCACTCCACCTGCCACCGCTTATTTATTAGTTCCTCGCCTGCATCAAATGATGGTTTTAGGGGCGGCTGTGGGGGTCATTTCCAGCGTTAGCGGTATGTACCTGAGCTATTTCTACATCTTCTCCTCGGGGCCGGCGATCGTCCTTGTTGCATCAGGATTGTTCTTATTAGCATTACTTTTTAGCCCCCGTCACGGCTTGCTCACCAATCCTGCGATTAACCAGCAACCTTCGCCCCTTCTGCAGGAAATAAAACGGCTCTGGAAATAAGAAAAATTCTTAGTAAGAATTTTTCTTATTTCCAGAGCCAAAATTTTTATATGAGCTTTTGTCTGCGTCCCTTACTCAACCCCTGTTAGACACTTAGTTACGCTTTTTCCTGCTTTTTCTTCTTTCCTTTCTCTTCCTTCGGTCCGTGGTGAAGGCGAATTCCCAGGAATATATCGTAAATAAAGCCCCAGAAGTCTTTCTTCTTCTCCAAAATTCCCAAAGATTGAGGGCTACCTTTTGAATCTAACAGGGGCTTAACGGCAACGTAAGCGGGCTCGTACTTATACCAGGGAATAGACGGCCAAAGATGGTGAACCAAGTGGTAATTCTGCCCAAGGATCAGCCAGTTTAATAGCTTACTGGGATAAACTCTGGCGTTTTTCCAGCGATCGCGCTCTTCAAAAGGACGATGGGGCAAATAATCAAAAAACAACCCCAAAGCTAATCCCACCACCAGCGCCGGAGAAAACCAGTAGTTCATGATGAATCCAATGAAATCGTAATGAATGGCGATCAAAACGATCGCCACCAAAAACGCCCGACTGAGGAACCACTCCAGCAATTCATATTTTCGCCAAAGTCGTCGCTGGAAGAAGAAGAACTCATGGTAGAAGAACCGCGCCGCCACTAACCAAAGGGGACCACCAGTGGACACAAAATGATCCGGGTCGTTTTTGGGGGCGTTAACGTTGGCGTGATGCTGAACACGGGTAAACACCGGGAACGCAAAGCCCAACATCAGAGCACTGCTATGCCCCAATACCGCGTTCATAACCTTGTTTTTATGGGCAGAATTATGAGAAGCATCGTGGATCACCGTCCCAGCCAAGTGCAGCGCCAGCACATTCATACAAAAGCAAACCCAGCTATACCAATGCCACAGCCAGTAGCCGACAGTGGAAATAGCTACGATCACCGTCGCCGCCACCATCATTAGCAATGAGGGGTTAAGCCAGGCTTTAGAGGGACCGAGAAACTCCCGGGGCACCGATGCTGGACCTGGACATGTGTTTTTAGAAACTTGTGGCTCACTTG
>CALCTI010000164.1 GCA_937894105.1 uncultured cyanobacterium | reverse complement strand
GTGGAGAGTACACGCCCTTTCAAAACAAAAAAGACTAGGGGCTGAAACCGTTACAAAGAGAGGCTTTGAGGTTCAATTAATGACAGCCCCTAGGGGACAATGAAACTCTTGATCTCAAATTGATAACAACCCCTAGCTCTGCCATGGCATAATTTTGCAAATGATTATCATTAGGCTAGCTGCAAAATATTGCAGCTGCCCTCTGCTGCCCTATGGCAATCCCCTTTTTCACACAAGAATCAGACTATTTATACTGTGGCGGCCCCAATGATTCACGGCTACTTCACTCCGACTCGTCCGATCGGATCCAAGTTTTCTCCCCTAAAGTTGGGCAAGGCTATACCCAAATGATTCCTTTGCAAGAAGGGATGAGTCTCATCATTATGGATTACTCAGTACACAGCACCTTTTTGTACAAAACATCACGATCCAGAACTCCGTTCCTGGAATTTGAATTTTGCCTCGATGGCCCCGCAGCGGGACAAGGTGCATTTGTCCCCCACGTGGCTTTGAAAGAGAGCTTTGGTGTTCGAGCCGCCCGTCCCCGCCAGTTAAAAGTAGAGGTGATCTTCAGTCACGCCCTGTTTGAGGCTTATTCCCACGCTGTGATTCAGCATCTTCATCCCCAGGACCAAGCCATGTTATTCAACTGGGCTAGCTGGGTGCACCGTTTTCAGCGTGGATATGAGGCCCAATCCTCCCAGTCCGCATTCGCCCAAATTCTCAGCGGGGGCATTGCTTCTACCCTGATCCCCAGGGCTGTGGATCCATTTAACCACTTAGAATTTTATTCATTTGGTCGCCTTTGGATATCGTTAACCTCAGAGATGAATCAGTTAGTAAATCAGATTCTGAGCTGTCCTAATAGCGGGCAGATACGGCGAACCTATTTAGCAGGTAAGGCCTTCCAACTGGTTAACTTATTGCTGCGGGGACTCAACCATTCAAATGCTATTTCATACCCACTGGTGGATGAAGATTTAGGCTGCATCTACCAAGCGGGAAGGATTTTAGCTCGTAATCTAAACAATCCTCCGTCCGTCGAAGCATTGGCACGGCAGGTGGGATTAAATCGTTTCAAACTCAACCAGGGTTTCCATCAGGTGTACGGCACCACCCCTTTTCGATATCTTAGGCACTGTCGTCTGAACTTGGCAGAGCATTTATTGACCACCTCAGAGTTGGCGATTGAAGCCGTTGCCCATCAGGTGGGTTATACCAGCCGTAGCAACTTTGCCAGCGCATTTCGTCAATGGCGTGGTCTTAATCCAAAAGCGCTGCAGCTCTATAGTCGAGATATGGATCAGTCGCAAGGGTTTGCTAGCTAAAGTGTGACATCTTTTTCAAGAAGAACATAACGATTAAAGGCTCCTCAGACCCTCTCCCGAGGGGTATTGGATTTCTGACAGTGTTTTTTCAGCCCTATGCGATCGCTTCAATTGGGCTCCTACTTGCGCTGTCATGGTGCCCAAAAACGTAATCGAAAAAAATGCGTTTCGGGTTCAGAATTTCTGGGCCGGGTGTTTATTCTAATCAGGAATAATTTGCTTCAGGCTCAAGGGTAAGGCTGTTGCCGATCGCCCATGGGTCGAGGTAATCGCGCGTGTGAGGAAAACGATGGAAAAGTTGCTACTGGGTTTAAATGTATTGGCGCTGATTACCTTGGCTGGAGCCCAAGGATCCTTAGCGGCGGAGAATGGGGTTGAAATAGAGCCTGAAACCATAGATAGGACATCTCCTGTAAATGCCTCTGCGGAATTGCTTGCCCAAGGTGAACCGGAGAAAATCACTAATATACGCCTGGAAACTACTGAGACCGGATTACAAATTATTCTCAACACGACAGGTGAACTGGCTGTACCCAGCACTACGGTGTCAGGCGATGCCCTAATTGTTGAAATTCCTAATGCGGTATTGGCACTGTCGGAGGAATTTCAAGAGTTTGAACCGACCGACGACATTGCCCTGGTGGAAGTAACGGCATTACCCGGCGATCGGGTGCGGGTTGTAATCACTGGGGTAGCAGCCTCACCCACCGCATCGATCAATACCGCCACCACCGAATTAACCCTGAGCGTAATACCTGGGATTGCCCAGACGGACCAGGACGACGATCCCCTCAGGCTAGGAGTCACGGGTGAACAGGAAGGCTATGTGGTTCCCAATGCGTCTACCGCTACCCGTACCGATACGCCCCTGCGAGATATTCCCCAGTCCATTCAAGTCATTCCTGAGTCAATCCTGGAGGATCAGCAGGCTATTCGACTGGAAGACGCCCTCCGTAATGCCAGTGGCATCGTTGTGGAAGAGCGCACGCCGACCGCTGAAAGATTTACTCTGCGAGGATTTCCTAGCGCTTCGGTACTGCGGGATGGGTTTCGATTAACCTTTGGAGCAGCGGGCAATCCTGGAAACCAAGAACTGGCGAATCTAGAGCGCATCGAAGTGCTAAAAGGACCCGCTTCAATTTTATTTGGCTCGTTAGAACCTGGTGGAGTCATCAATCTGGTGACTAAAAAGCCCTCCAGGGATCCATTTTATGAGCTGAACCTGCGAGGGGGAAATCGAGAATTTCTCGAGCCCAGCCTGGATTTTTCTGGTCCCATCAGCGAAGACGGCCGCCTAACCTATCGTCTGAATGCTCTTTACCGTACCCAGGACTCAGTTCAGGACTATGACAACGACTTTGAACGATTTTTCATTGCGCCCACTATCAAATGGCAAATTAGCGATCGCACCGACCTAACAGTTCACTTTGAATACGACGACACCAGCGGTCCCCTCGAAACTGGAACGGTAGCCTTCGGGGACGGCATTGCGGATATTCCCCTTGATCGAGTACTAGGCGATCCAGACGACTTGACTGAAAGCGAAAAGATACGCGCCGGCTATGATTTTGAGCACCGCTTCAGCGACAACTGGAAAATTCGCAATGCATTCCGGTTTAATCGTACGGATGTGGATACGGATGTATTGTTCCCTGGCCCCGTGGATGAAGCTACTGGGAATCTTGATCGAATACTGATATTTGGGAATCAAGTACAGAATCACTACGAACTGCAAACCAATGTGGTCGGTGAATTTAATACTGGTGCCATTCAACACACCTTGCTAGCTGGAGTAGACCTATTTCGACGCGAGAATCCCCGTCAGGACAGAATCGGCGTTTCTGATCCACAACCGTTGAATATATTTGACCCAATTTATGGTCCGCGTCCCGATCCTGAAACCCTTCCGTTCTTTGTTAACGGAGAAAATACCACTGAAGCCCTCGGTCTTTACCTCCAGGATCAGATTAGTGTGTCGGACAGCCTGAAATTTTTACTTGGTTTGCGTTACGAGACCGTTGAACAAACAACCTCAAGCGGTCCAACAGCCTTTAATCCAGAGGGTGCCGAATCCAGTAGCCGCAATGATGACGCTTTTAGCCCTCGCGTGGGAGTTGTCTATCAACCCACGGATGAGCTGTCATTTTACGGTAGCTACAGCACTTCTTTTGTCCCCAACGGTGCGACCACGGTTGACAACAGCTTTTTGGACCCGGAAGAGGGACGACAATTTGAACTGGGGGCGAGGGCTGAACTACTAGAGGGTAACCTGACCATCAACCTTGCCCTGTTTCACCTGACGAAACGAAATGTGGCAACGCCCGACCCTGATAACACCAGATTCTCCATTGCCTCCGGTGAACAGCGCAGCCAAGGGGTTGAACTCGATGTAATTGGAGAGATTTTGCCCGGCTGGAATATTGTGGCCAACTACGCCTATATCGATGCTGACATCACCGAGGACAACAGTGACAACGAGGGCAATCGTATTTATGGCGTGCCGGAACACAACTTCAATTTATGGACGACCTATGAGATTCAAGCAGGATCTTTACAAGGGCTGGAGCTGGGACTCGGGTTTAACTATGTGGGTGAGCGCTTTGGTGATAATGCCAATACTTTTACGCTGGATGATTATTTCCTGACCAATGCTGTGATTTCCTACAAAAAGGACAATTGGCGAGCGGCGCTAAATTTCCGCAACTTATTCGATGTGAATTATGTCGCCAATGCCCGCAACGGTAGAAGTGGTTTTGTGACTATAGGCGAAGAATTTAGCGTGATTGGCTCATTCTCTATTGAATTTTGAGGGCTATGGTGATGCCTAAACGAATTAAGCGACTGCCCCTTTGGATCGTCTTAAGTGCCATAACCGCAGTGCTGGTGGTTGGGTGTGGTTTCTTCACCGGAAATCATTCAAACGATGCCCCAGTGCTAGGGTCCACGGATCAGTCCGCATCAAACTGTCGAGTCGTGGAACATGATGTGGGCAAAATCCAAATTTGTGGTCAACCTCAGAAGGTTGCTGCCCTCAGTACCTACACCCTTAACTTGCTGTTATCGCTAAACCAACAACCGGCAGGTTATGCCACAACGCTGAGCCTTCATCCGGGCGAGGTCTTTGATGATCCAGTCCAACAGATCCCTTACGTCGGTGATCAAATTACCGGTCAACCGATGAACTTGGGTAAAAGCGGTGAGCCTTCTTTAGAAAAGCTGGTTGCCCTTGAACCCGATCTGATTGTGACGGAAAGGGCTCAGGACTATGAGCTGTTGTCCCAGATTGCACCGACGCTCCTCTGTCAAAATCGTGGACTGAAAGGGCAGTGGCAGGAAAGCTTACGTTCTTTGGCGATCGCCTTAGGGAATGGGGACCCAGCAGAAACTGTGATTCAGCAGCATGAGGCTAATCTTGCCAAAGCTCGTGCTGACCTGGCTGATAGTGTTGCTGCGCACCCGAGGCTGCTACTGCTAGTGGCCCATCGTCTAGAAGGGGGTGGGTATCATTGGCGCGGATAGTGATTTAGGAGGCTTGCTAAGTCAAGTGGGGTTTCAGGTAATGTCGCAACCTCCTGCCAGCCTTAACGTGGATGGACCCATTTCTATGGAAGCGCTGCCCACACTGGATGATGCCGATAGCATTGTTGTCCTAGGCTATGACCTCAGCGGCGATCGCCAGCAAAAGCGTTCAACTCTGACCCATGAATCAGCCAGTGAACGGACTGAGCAGGTGCAGGTGCAGCCCATTAAAGAGTCCTGGGAAGCAAACGAAATTGCTCAATCTCTCACAGCTAGTCAAAAAAACCGCGTTTTCTTTGCCACCTTTTACAAATGGCATGGGCTCACTGGTCCTATTGGTGCTGAGTTGGTTCTAGAGCAGCTACGTCAGTTCTTTTTGGATAATGCCAGCCCAGAATAAGACAAGGGACAATATCAGTTTTCCCAGCTTTTTAAAGAGAAACTGAGGAAAGAAACTTCTTACGATAGTTGCTCTGTTCCAACAAAAGACGCTTCCGTGAGCGCTAGGCTTGCCATTCGCGAGGCGTTGGCGAAGCCCATAGGGTGCGGTCTTAGTTATACAAAACTGAATGTTCCACATCAATGGCAGTTTCTCTGGGGTTGCTGTCCCTGATCCAGTTTCTAGGCCGTCGGGAAAATCCAGGGGATGATGGGGATGGCCACTAAACGCAACTTCCGGGGAAACTGCTATGGGCGATCGCCACCCACTGCCGCCATCATCGCCGTTGGTCTCACCGCCAGAGTTTCCACTATTTTCCCTGCATCGAACCCTAGTACTGATCCCGGTGCTCAACGAAGCGGAGACCATCAGCAATGTGGTGCGGGAGCTGCGATCGCGAGGACTATCGCGTATCCGAGTGGTGGACAACGGCAGCAGCGATTCCAGCGTTGAAATTGCCCAAGCGGCCGGGGCGGAAGTGTTTCAAGAACCGATTCCCGGCTACGGTCGTGCCTGCTGGCGAGGGTTGCAGGATATTCCGCCGGATATTGATTGGATTTTGTTTTGCGACGGTGACGGCAGCGATGTGCTGGACTCCCTGGATCAATTTTGGGCAGCGGCAGCGGGGGGAGCAGAGTTTGTATTGGGGAATCGCCGGGCAACGGCGGACGGGCGATCGCACATGACCCCGGTGCAAAATTTCGGTAACGGTTTGGCTACCACGTTAATCCGGCTGGGTTGGGGAGAATCCTATGGGGATTTGGGACCGCTGCGGCTGATTCGCCGATCAGCCCTTGAAGCAATGGAAATGGGTGATCGCGGCTTCGGCTGGACCGTGGAAATGCAAATCCGCGCCGCCGAACTGGGGCTCAAAACGGTGGAAATTCCCGTGGGCTATCGTCAACGCCAGGGGGGACGCTCCAAAATTTCCGGCACTATCCGCGGATCCATCCAAGCGGGCACCATCATCCTCTCCACCGTAGGCAGCCTATACCTCCGCCGAATTCGTCGCGACGGCATTTCCCCGATCCTCCTCAGCGCGACCCTGTTGCTCCTCGGCGCACTTCTAATTCAGCCCCACGGCAACTTCCGGTTCGTTGAGCGCCAAATCGCCATGATGAGCCTGTCCACGTTGATGCTGCTAGGGTTCGCCGTCTCGTGGAATATCAAACACATTCGCGGGCGCTGGTTTTGGGGAGTGGCGATCGCCCTGCGCCTCATCCTGCTGTTTATGTACCCCGGCAACGACATTTGGCGCTACCTGTGGGAAGGCTACATCCAAAATCTTGGCTTCAACCCCTTCGCCCTGCCCCCCAACGCCCCGGAACTAATCCCCCATCGCACCGAATGGTGGGCGCTGATGAACAACCTGGGCGTCTCAGCCATTTACCCACCCTTAACCCAATGGGGTTTCCGATTCTTATCAGCAATCACCCCGTCAGTGCTGCTGTTTAAAAGTACTTTTATCGCCGCAGATTTAGGAGCATGCTGGCTTTTAGCGCGTAAATTCGGCCATTCAAAAGCTCTGCTATACGCCTGGAATCCTGTAATTTTATATGCCTTTGCAGGCGGTGGCCATTACGACAGTTGGATGGTGTTGCCTATGGTTGCCGCTTGGGTCGCCTGGGACAAAAACAAGCCCTATTGGAGCGCTTTATTTATTGGCATTGGCGGAGCAATTAAATGGATATCGTTTCCTCTCCTATTATTTATTGCCTACTCAAAGCTCAGGGAAAATCGTCCCAACAAAGAGCATAGAACAGACTCCAATAATCAATCTTTTAATCAGTCTTTATTACCACTCAATATCAAAGGTGCGTTGATTATTTTAGGGTTGGGCTTTTTGCCGTTTATCCTAACGGGTTTAAGCTTTTGCAATGGGGATTTTTGCATCTTTGCACCGACCCAGTCGGCTTTTGTTTCCCACGTGCGCAGCTCACAGTTTATCCCCTATGTGGTGTCGTCAATTTTTCCCGCCACCGCAGCACCAGGAACCAACAAGTTTTACGTAATTCCTATGGCGATCGCCATACTTTTTCTTCTGCATTATTGTCGAAAATTTTCCACCTTTGCCGAATCCTACTTGTTTTGTATATTAATTTTTTCGCCCATTATTCATCTGTGGTATTTCACCTGGATCATTCCATTTTCAATACCCAGTCAAAATATAGGAACGCGCCTTATTAGCCTGTCAGCGTTTATGTACTTTATACTTCAAATCAATACTCTAATCGAGGGAACATGGACGTTTAATCTTTGGGAAAGATTATTAATGTGGCTACCATTCTTTTTTGGATTTATCTGGACCAAACTAATTAATAAATCTCCCAATAAACGCCCCAACATAAGTTCTATTTAATTAGGTTCTGCTTAATTAAATAGAACCTAATAACGTTAGTCACCGGTGCCCATGGCGAAATTTATTGGACGACGATCTGCCCTTCGATATCTCACCCTGGGAGCCGGAGCCCTGGGCGTCACTCAAGTGGCCAGTAGCTGCCAAGGAAATAAAGGCGTTGCGGACTCTGCAATGACGGGCTCCGAAATGACGGACGCTGAAATAACAGCATCGGGCGATCGCCTCGCTCCCGATCAAGAACCCCAAGCAACTCCCCAGTGGATGCAACCGGACGAAGCCGCCCCCCATACCCGAACCTGGATGGCTTTCGGTGCCAGCCAGCGCAATTGAGTCACAGAATAGCTAGGACCAGTGCAAGATAACCTGGCTTTGATCGCCCGCACGACCGCCCAATACGAACCCGTAACGATGGCGGTGCGACAAGGGGATTTGGCGAGCGCTGCCCAAAAATGTGGTCCCGATGTGGAGCTGGTGGTGGCTCCCCTGGACGACCTGTGGATGCGGGATATGGGGCCCGTTTTTGTTCACAATATGGAGAAAAAACCTGGCGCGATTAACTTTAACTTCAACGGCTGGGGTAAGAAGCAAGGTCACCGTAACGACGCCAAAATTGCCGACTTTGTAACCGCCCAAACGGATGTCCAGCCTATCCCAGCCCCCATCGTCCTGGAAGGGGGGGCGATCGAAGTGGACGGCAATGGCACCGCCCTTATGACTGAAAGCTCGATTCTCAATCCCAACCGCAACCCAGGGTTAACCAAGGCACAGTGCGAAACGAAGCTTAAATCCCTGCTGGGCTTGCGGAAAATTATTTGGCTGCCCGGCATTCGCGATCACGAGATCACCGACGGTCATATCGACTTTTACGCCCGCTTTGTGCGCCCCGGCATCGTCATCGCCGCCAACGACCCCAATCCCCAGTCCTTCGACCACGCCGTCACCCAAACTCACTTAAAGATCCTCCAAAACGCAACGGATGCAGGCGGTAACCCTTTAAAAATTGTCACCCTCGACGCGCCCCAAACTATCCGCCCCACGTTCGACAATCCAGACTTTGCCGCAGGCTATGTCAATTTCTACATCATCAATGGCGCAGTCTTGATCCCCGAATTTGGCGATCACTTAGCAGATCGTCACGCAAAGGAAACATTACGGCCCCTATTTCCAAACCGTAAGATCATCCCTCTTAACATCGATGGAATCGCCGCAGGTGGTGGCGGCATTCACTGCACGACTCAGCAACAACCCAAACTTTAATCCATCAACAATGCGAAAATAACCCGCACTTAATAACGACAAAACCCTAATTCTTGGCCCCAAACTCATGCTACCCAAAGTCTGTTTTATTGGTCACAACGAAAAAAGAAAGACTATTCTTATTCAACCCTTAATTTTATTTATTGTAACTATATTTAAGCTACCAGACCGGATTAATTTAGATCTCTCCCTTAGGCTGTATATACTCAATTTTCAAGTATGACAAATCAATTTCAAGTCACTTAAATGGCTTTAAAAGCCATTTAAGTCTATTTCACTCCAATCAGGCATCTAAATCATTTTCTCTAAAGCGGACCCTAACAAAATTCAAATTAGGAAAGGCGAATATTGAACAAATTGTCGCTAGCGATACAAACTAATCGACTATACAGGATTTTCCTCCATGAAATTGTCTCAATTTTGACTGTAACTCTTGATCTGAATCTATTACGTTGGGATCATCCGATGTAATAGCGCAAAAGCTGGAGCTTTAACTCTAGTTTGCTGGGAACAGGATTATTATTTAAGTCCATGAGGCTTACCGCTAAAGTTCCTTGTCACCCTCCCCAGCCTTAAAACAACTTGGAGCAAATACAATAAATCTAGTTACGGTTCATTGACCTTATGTCGTTATGGTAACTTTATTTGACAAGGGCGACTTGGCTCTGATCGACATCGCAACGTACGGTTCTTCTCAGAATTGACAATGACAAAGACAACCTCGGCAATTAAGGCGTTCGTTGGGGCTTGCGACATCGCTCCCCTAGTCTCTAAAAATGTAGATTCTGCTTTAGAGGCATTTCTCGGTAATGATCTAGCGCGAGATTTGTTATTAGCGCTTATTGAAAGTCCAGCGTTTTCCAAAGAACTCGGAGAGGATTTTGCAGCAGAAAATGCAGTTAAAGGAATTTCGGCTTGTCGCAGTTTACGCAGTTGTTTAAATCTTTCCCTAAGTCTATTTTTCCAGTCTCTTTCTGAACTGTTTCTCCCGTTTAATGTCAGGATTGGTGAGGCTTGCGGCGGCTTTGCCGTAACTGTAAATCAGTCAGAGATGAGTCACGTTAAAGTTCTTGACTACTTGAAGAAAATTGATTCGACGGGTTTTTATGAGGCTTTAGCCGATCGCCTGGTGAAGGAGAATCCCCACGCCATTTATCCCACCTCTAACTATCGGGAAAGCCGGGGGTTTGTGGAAACCACCGATAGCGATCGCCACGTGGAAGCGGTGATGAGTTCCCACACCTTCACTTCTGTGCGTTTAGTAGATAACGTATTAGACCCCGAGGAAACTACCTTAAGGGACATGTATAGTCCCCTGGGGCGTTGCGTTTGCCTGGTGGACCACAATGTGGAGCGGTTCTACGGGGAACAGCTTGAGCACTACTTCGATACCCATGGCATTAAGTTGGACAAGCTGGTATACCGCGCCATGGAGGTGGATAAGGGAATCCATACCGTTGAGCGGATGCTGGGAGACTTTAAGCGGTTGGGCGTGTCCCGAAACGAGCCCGTATTGATCGCAGGCGGCGGCGTCTTGACCGACACCGGCGGTTTAGCCTGCTCCCTGTACCATCGCAACACCCCCTACGTGATGCTGTCCACTTCTATCGTTGCCGGTATCGATGCGGGTCCGTCTCCTCGCACCTGCTGCGATGGCTTTGGCTACAAAAACCTGTTCGGGGCGTACCATCCTCCCGTGCTATCCCTGACAGATCGCTTCTTCTTCACCACCTTGCATGAGGGCTGGCTCCGTCACGGTATTGCCGAAATTATCAAAATGGCGACGGTAAAAGACCGGGAGCTATTTGAAAATCTGGAGAAGGCGGGTCCTGACCTGATTCGCACTCGCTTTGGCACCACCGATTGCGAGCCGGGATCTGAAATTGATCAGTTGTCCCAGCGAATTTTAGGCGGAGCATTACGCAGCTATGTGGCGGCAGAGTACGACAACCTGTACGAAACCCACCAGTGTCGTCCCCATGCTTTTGGGCACACCTGGTCCCCTGGGTTTGAAATTGAGGCGGGCTTGCTCCACGGTCACGCGGTGGCGATCGGCATGGGCTTCGGCGCGTTCCTGAGCTACAAAGAAGGGTGGATTTCTGACGAGTCCTTCCATCGGATTTTGGGCTTGATTAGCTCCTTCGGTCTTAGCCTGTGGAATGAGATCTTGGAGAATAAGGAAACCCTGTGGGCGGCGCAGATCAAAATCGTTGAGAAGCGCGGCCGCAATTTGGTGGCTCCGTTGCCGAAAGGTGAAATTGGCGAGTGTGGCTATTTGAACGTTATGGGGCAAGAGGAGCTGTATGCAGCGGTGGAGGAATATCGCTCCGTTTGTGAGGACTATCCTCGCAAGGGCTGGGGTGTAGATCCACTCTGTAGTGATGTGGGACTTGAGGATCCTTCCACGATCGCCCATCACGTGCCCACTACCGCTGGAGCCTTAGCAGGCGAAGCGGCGGAGGCAGAAAAGATGCTGAGCGCCAGTTAGGGCGTGTCATCAATTAATCTCCAGAAGCCTTATGCAGTGGGGAGTACGCGCCCTTTAAAAACAAACAAGGTTAGGGGCTGAAACCCTTACAGCTCTTGACTTAGGGATTCAATTAATGACAGCCCCTAGTAACTGGTGTGAATTTGGGGCGGTTTATGTTCGCCGCCTCGAAGAATCTCCTTGGGAAAAAGTTAACGTGTCATGCGTAATGTGTTCGGTTTCGAATTTATCCCCTCTTTTACCGTTTGGAAGAGGGGTTTTTATTGGAATTTTCTAGAGATTTACCGTAGCAATTAGGTCAGGTCATGGCGAAAGAAGTGTTTGATTTTGTGATTCCCCTGTTCCAGATTCGTTGGAATACACGGGCAGTTTTGGAAGGGCTAACCGTGCAATATCAGCCGCGGGCAATTCACGTTATCGCTCCCGGCCCCCAGGCGCGATCGCTTCAGGAACTGGTAAAAAACTGGGACACTGCCCCCGTATTTGCCCACGAAGAAGAATCGTTTTTTGAACCGTGCGGATTGAGCAAAGAAACTATTTGCGTAGAAATTGATTTAGGGGAATCCCTGTATACGCCAGGCTGGTTTTATCAGCAGCTTCTAAAGCTGGGAGCCTATGAGGGGATTGAGAATTTAAGCGAGTGGTATGTGGTTTGGGACAGCGATTTATTGCCTGTAGATACTTGGCCACTTATCCAAGAAACCGAGTCTGGAAATCAGCACCCCTTTGCCTTGTTGCAGCATAAAAATTGGGGGAATCCGGCGATCGTGGGTAAGTGGGCAACTTGGATTAAGTCGGTGTTGGGAGTGGAGCCCGCCAGCGATGAAGTGGGAACCTTTGTGCCCCACCATATGTGGTTTAAGCAGGAGCATTTGAAAGCGTTTGCGAAGCAGGTGCAAACTTACTTTGAATCGGACGATCATTGGCTGCTATTAATGATGCGATCAGCGAATAAGTTTGGCACTTTTAGCGAGTATTGGATGTACGTTTCTTGGGTTGCTGCTAAAGCTCCCAATGACTTGCAATATCATCCCTACGACACCTATGGGGAAACCACCGAGCGCTTTTTCGATGATGGTACCGGTTGGTTTTCTGCCAAGTTGCGCCAATCTCCAGCGATGGAAGGTGAGCCCATTGGAGATGATTTCTCGCCCTCTTATGAGGCGATCGCCCAATTCATCAAAGCGGAATATCCCCCGGATCCCCTACCCTCTTCCCTATCCTTTGAAAGCAGCCCTCGCCATTTGAAAAAAGATCGAAAAAATATGCATATCGAAGAATCGCGATCGCGCTGGAATCC
>CALCTI010000163.1 GCA_937894105.1 uncultured cyanobacterium | reverse complement strand
GTGGGCCGGCAATGCTCGGTTTGCCCAGTTGTCGGGACTATTCATCGGTGCTCACGTGGCGCAAGCTGCGTTGATCACGTTTTGGGCTGGCTCCTTTAGTTTGTTTGAGCTGTCCCGCTTCGATGCCACCCTGCCCATGGGTGAGCAAAACCTAATTCTCTTGCCCCACCTGGCAACCCTAGGCTTAGGCGTTGGCGACGGTGGCATGATTGTTGATACCTATCCTTACCTCGTTGTGGGTGCCGTGCACCTTATTTCCTCGGCTGTACTAGGCGCTGGTGGATTGTTCCATACCCTAAAAGGCCCTGAGGACCTAGGCACTGCCACCGGTCGCGCCAAGAAGTTTGACTTTGACTGGAGCGATCCTAAGAAGATCGGCTTCATCCTAGGGCACCATCTACTGTTCCTTGGCTTTGGCGCTCTGTTGCTGGCTGGGAAGGGTATGTTCTGGGGCGGTCTTTATGACTCCGTAACTCAGACGGTACACACCGTCAGCCCGAACTTAAACCCCGCAACCATTTACGGCTACCAAACCCATTTTGCCACGATCACGAGTCTAGAGGACTTCGTGGGTGGTCATGTGTATGTGGGCTTTATGCTGATTGGCGGTGGCATATGGCATATCACTATTCCCCCGATGAAGTGGGCAAAACGAGTATTGACGTTCTCCGGTGAGGCGATTCTGTCCTATTCCTTGGGCGGCATTGCGTTAGCTGGCTTTGTTGCGGCCTACTTCTGCGCTGTGAATACTTTGGCGTATCCCCCCGAGTTTTATGGTGAAGTCCTACAGGTCAAGCTAGGGGTTGTTCCTTACTTTGCTGATAGCGTTGATCTCGGCGTGGGTCAGCACTCGGCTCGCTGCTGGTTGGCGAATGCTCACTTCTTCTTGGCATTCTTCTTCCTACAGAGTCACCTTTGGCACGCGTTGCGCGCCCTGGGCTTCGATTTCCGGCGCATTGAGCGGGCTTTGGACGCTACTTCTTAGGTATTGGTTCAGGTATCGCTACAAATTTGCAATAGACTTTCGGTACAGGCGATCGTTAAACTAAGTAAAGAAAGTTCGTTAAGTTAAGCGAACACTTTGAAGTAAAACAGTTCAGGATAATTTCATGGCTAAGGTTGGACTATTTTTCGATACCCAAACGGGAAAAACTGCAGACGTTGCTGAGCAGATTCAAACTGCTCTTGGCGGTGATTCTGTTGTTGAGCTAAACGACATCAACGATGTAGAGCTTGACAAACTTAGCGAGTACGAGTGCCTGATTGTTGGATCGCCTACTTGGAACGTTGGAGAGCTGCCCGATGGTTGGGGCGGCGTCGTCGACGATCTGTCTGGCTTGGAATTGGCAGGTAAGAAGATTGCTTATTTTGGCGTAGGTGACCAGATTGGTTACGCCGACAACTTCTTGGATGCCATGGGGATCCTCGAGAAGGAGCTTGCAGAAGCTGGTTCCGAAACTGTTGTGAATTGGCCCACTGAAGGCTATGAGTTTGAGGCATCTGAGGCTCAGCGCGGCGACATGTTTGTCGGCCTGGGCTTGGATGAGGATAACCAGCCTGAGAAGACCGAAGAGCGTATTGCTGCGTGGTCTGAGAAAGTTAAGACCGCTTTCAGCCTATAAATCTTAGGTTTAGGGAGCCGGGCGATCAGTTTTGGAAATGAATCTGAGATTGTGACCGCCTTGCTTCCCTGATCTAATGAGGTTTGAGCCAGTACGTACGTCGTGTTGTTCTCTTGGATTGACTTTCTTCTCTCTGAAAGGTCATAGGTAGCAGTAGGTGAAATGCAAGCAGGCAACACTTATTGCTACTTTTTTTATTAGGTTGCTTTGATTAGTCTGCCGCCTATGCGTATCAGATTTTCTGTAAGGCTTCTGGCGTTTAGAGTTTTTTGGCGTTGCGCCCTTAGGGAGTTACGCAGGGTTTTTACGACGTTTACTAGCGATTCCGAGTATTGACGGAGAACAGGAAGGTTATAAAGCGTATTTTTTAGGGGTTTCTTGGGACATTACATGCGCTTGTCTGCTTGTTAGAGGCTGTGTCATTCCTTGAATCCCAGAGCTTTAGGCTAAGGAGTTTTACGTCCCCTAGTTTGTGACAGGTCATGTTTTTCTCCACAATCTGAGGCTTTTGGAAGCTTTTGATGACATGCCTGGGACTAGTTTGTCCGAGCTTTTTGACACCGTTTCTTGCCTTTTCTTTTCTGTTGTTCTTCTGTGTCGTTTTTGTTACGGGCTTATGTCAACTGCTCATTTTCGATCGCGTCCTAACTATCGACAGCCTGCCTCGGGGATGGAGCTGATACCGGAGCGTTTGGTTCCGGGGCGGCGATCGGTGATCGCTGGGGGATCAGTTAGGGACTCAGAGTCGTGGAAAACATTAGAGCGTACGTTTGTGCGTCGGTCGATTTTGCCGTTGGCATCGAAGCAGCTGTGGCGTATTGAGCAGGGCGTTGTGCGGACCCTGGCCCATTCTGGTTCTGACGAAATGGCGATGGTGTTGGGATTTTGGGGGGAAGGGAGCGTTGTGGGATTGCCCCTTGCGGGGGATGTGGCGCTACAGGTGGAGTGTTTGACGAAGGTTAAGGCTGCGCTGGTAACAACGGAGATTTTTGCGGATCCGCAGGTGTTGCTGTCTCATTTGCAGCAACAAAGTCGATTAATGGCGATTCTGCGTCGAGGGCGGATGGGCGATCGCCTATTGGAATTTCTAACGTGGTTTGCCCAGGAGTTTGGCTATTCCACCCATCAGGGGTGGTCGGTGCCGTCGCTGTTAACTCACCAGGAGCTGGCAGAGACTCTTAATTGCTCGCGGGTGACGGTAACTCGGTTGCTTAATACGGCGGTGAAAGAGGGGAAGGTGCTGCGATCGCGCGGTGAGCTAATTATTCCTGCGGAAGGGGCGCTTAGGACCGGTTGTTAATGACTCCCAGAAGCCTCGTCCAATGGGAAGTATATGTCCCTTGACACAAAAAATACTAGGGACTGAAATCCGTGCTGCTGTTTCGCAGTTATTCAGTTTGAAATTTATAGGCCGTTCAATAAAAACCAAGACACCGTGAAGGGTACTGCTAAAGCTAGTGCTGCACTATTGCTTCGCCCAGGATCCTCGAGCGATAAGGGGGCTGAGCTTTGCCGAAGTTTTCAGCGATCGCTGACGGCCTCATTAATTGACGAATTGACTGCTGACGCCATCGGTTAGCCTGATTTCCCAGGCGTTTCCGCTAGCTGGTAGAAATTGGCGAGTTGACTGGCAAGCTCGATTTTGCGTTCCGTAGAGGTGGCTTCGCGAGTGAGCTGGCGTAGCAGCTCTGTGCCCTGTTGCAAGTAAGTTTGCATTGGGGCGGGGCATTGGGCGTCGCGACAGGTGACGATCGCATCCTGTAAAACCTGAAGGTGCCACTGGGTATGCTGATCGGGGGTTAGGATGCCCAGCGCCTGATCGAAGCAGGCGATCGCCGCTTGCCAATATTCGAGGGGATGGTCCTGGGTGGGGGCAAACTGACTGTGCCCGCGCCCTTTGTGATAAAGCAGCATTCCGGCTCCCAGGCGATAGTCAGGCTGGATTGTGCGCAGTGCCGTTAACCCCGTTTCCCAATTTTCAATGGCAACACCGTAGCCCTGATCCTTCCACAGGCTCCAGCCACGATTAACCCAGGCTCGCCAGTATTGGCGATCGCTTAGAATCAACGCCCGGTCGAACCCTTGGATCGCCCGGCGTAGATCCCCCAGCCCGTCCAATGCGAGTCCATAGTTATTCCACACGTCTGGACGGCGATCGTTGCAGGCAAGGGAATGTTCAAAGGCATGCATGGCATCGGACCAATTTTCCTGATGCTCTAAGGCAATGCCGCGGTTATTCCAAGCGTCGTCGTAAGTGTCATCCAGGGCGATCGCCTGGTCGTAGCAATTCAACGCCTCCTGGTGGCGCGACTGGGCCTCCAGCAATACCCCTTGATAATTCCAAGCTTCTTTATGATTGGGATCCAGTGCCAACACTCGCCCATAGGCGGACAGGGCCTCTTCCGGCTGCTGATTACGGCGACACAAGGTAGCGTAACCGTACCAAGACTCTAGCAAGGACTCGTCCAAATTTAGGGCTTGACGGTAGGCTTGCTGGGCAGCACTGCCATCGTTAAGCAACTGATAGGTTTTTCCTAAATGCTGCCAGGCGATCGCCCAGTCGGGCTGGAGCTTAAGACACTGTTGATAGGCGCGAAGGGCTTCCCCATGACGCCCCAGCCCCGATAGGGCGTGCCCATAGTTGCCCCAAACGTTAGGGTCGCGGGGGGGTTGGGCTAATAAATCCTCTAAAACCGGAACTGCCACGGCAAAAGATCCGAGACCATTGTGGGCGATCGCCTGACTGTGCAGTGCCGGAACCGCCGTTGGGTCAATGGTTAACGCCTGATGAAAAGCTTCTAATGCCAACTCCCACGCTTGGGTTTGACAACGCTCCCACCCCAACATCAACCACTGATCGAAGAGCCAAGCTTCCTCCGGTGGCTGTTCGTCCAGGGGAACATCAATTAGCGCATCCCCCAAGGGAGAACCCGAAGAATTTAAACCGTCCTTCCAAGGGTCGTTACGGTTTGCGCCCCAGTTCTCTGGCTTTTTGGCGTTGTTAAGGTCTTGGTTAGCGTCCATGGACAAATTTTGTCAGCGATTTCAAACCGGCTTTTAAGCTGGCGTCACCCTGTCATAAGCGACTAATAAATTGAAGCTTACCCACTTTGGAGCGTATTGCCGTTAAGGGTATCGCCCCGCAATTTAAACTTGGGGCAGAGTTTCCCCCGACAAGTTTCTCAGTAATCTTGGATTGATTATGTCTTGTCTTCGAGTTTGCCGTCTGGACGATTTAGGGCAATTGCTTATTTGTGACGACTTTATAACCGTTGATTCAATGCCTACTGAAGGTGTCTACTGGAAAATGCACCCTGACTCAGAACAATTTTTGGAGTTCTAGGAATTGCTGAGCGTTGTTGATTTAATCTCAACCCATTCAATGTAGGCGACTATGGCTTTAGTTGCTCAAATTTAGGTTGCTCAAAATAAGATCGTGAACCGCGAGGAGGTGTCATCAACTAAACTCCGTAAGCTTTACGC
>CALCTI010000162.1 GCA_937894105.1 uncultured cyanobacterium | reverse complement strand
CCGCCTATTGTTCGTACGCAAAATCGTGAAGGTGCGTACAAGAAACAGCCCCCCGCTCTCCACCTGATCTAAACGAATGCGAAATGGCTCCGGCGGCTGTTCCCGGCGATCAAAGACGGTGCGTGACGGAATTAGGGGGAATGAAAAGGAATCATCAATCACCCAGCGTCCCTTTTCCGCCACCAGCTCATCGCGCAGGGGGGACAATCGCCGAAAGCGCAGGCGAGGGGTACGAATTTCCAGCTCCGGTGGCGAGAAAGGGTCGTTGGTTAGCCGGGCATTTTCTGCAATCCAGCCGTTGGGGTCGAATTCTACCCGGTCCGCTTCAAAGCGAAAATTTTGCACTTCCCCCGTTTGCCCTGGCGGTGGATCCACAATGCCCACATTGCCCGTACCCACTTCTACGGAAAACTGCCCCGTTAGGCGCACGTCCGTTAACGGGTCGCTGCCGGTGATGCGATCGCTCAAAGGTCGATCCAGCGCCGGATTATAGGGACCCACCACCGCCTCGCCGCCCGCCAAATCTGGACCCAGGGTAGTGCGGTCAATTTCTCCGTAGCCGTCCAGTAAAATCCCGTCCCCCTGCACCAGGTTGTACTCCAGCCGCTCCCCGCGCAAAAGCTGCCGTCCTCGCTTAAAGGCCACCTGCCCCTCTGCCAACGCAATACGGTTGTTCAGGTTGATTTGCACGCGATCGCCACTAATGACCGCCCCCTGGAACCGCACCACCGCATTGCCGATCGCAATCACCACATTGCGAACTTCGTCGTATTCTTGCTGGTCAGCCGTCACCTCCCCCGCTCTTCCCGCGTGGTCGGCGTACGGTTGGTGGGGGGCAATGCGGGGGGAATGGGCTCGGCAGCAGGGTTGATGGGACTCGGAGTTAAGGGATCTGAATTTAGGGGATCCGAATTAAAGGGCGATCGCCGGTCGATACTCTGCGCTGAATTTTGAGCAATCCCTTGGCGTTGGTCAGGCGTATTGTCTAAGCGCTCCGGCGAAGAACTTGGTACCGGGGGGCGATCGCTGCCATCCACCGTCCTATCCGCCGCCGCGCTGTTCAAGTCACTGCCAGGCGCACCTCTAAGAGAATCGCTACTGGGAGTATTGCTATTATTTTCCGCTGACGACGTTGACGCTAGAGATGCATTTGGGGAGGATGCTGATGCAGCGGCGGGATTGCTGAGGGGCGGTAGGGTAGGGACGCTGTTGGGTAAGGCTTGGGCTGCGGAATTTTGGGGCGAGGTGGGGCGATCGCCCGTCGAGTGCTGCGCCGAGCCCTGCACTGACTCGCGCACCGTGCTGATATCTACGACCCCAATAGGACGTCCCAGGTCTGCCGCTTTGGGCGGGGGAAGCTGTTCAATTACCTGGCGTAGGGGGGGCGGCGCAGCCGGTTCCGGATGAGCCACAGCAGACGGCGTTTGCACCACCACTTGGGGCGCAGGCGTAGTCTGGGGAGGTGGCGGTGGAGCCGGGTAGGTCATTGATAAAGAAAACGCTCGAAAAGCTTAGTTTTGTCGGCTAATCGCCCAGGGAACCGCCCCAGATTTGACGAAAATAATCGAGCTATTGTTGCCGCATGCTGATTTGTTCGAACATGAGCAAAGCAGCCAGAACCCACGCTAGACCATAACCGTAAGGCAAGCAAGCAAGTGAAACTAATCCCTTACAAACAAAAGGCTTCCCGAAAAGGAAGCCAGTCAAAGGTTTCAAACAGGACTGACGTGCAACTCTTACCGCCCTCACTCCAAACTATTGAGGGGCTTCCGGATCCCACGTTCCAACCCAAAACCACCCGTGCTCCTCGAGGAGAAGCGATGTCCCAAGCAACGTTATTCGAACAAGGCAGAGCCAATAGGGCTGGAGGATAAGGTCAGCCAAAAGTTTTGCGTAAGCTCTGTCAAAGTCTTAGCAAAGGGTAGAGCCGGTGGGGCAAACATTGAAAAAGCGCTTACTCGTCAGTGGTAAGCGCTTTTTATTGGATGGGTTGCCCCTAGGTCACCACTTGGGCGACTCCGCCTGTGTAAAACGGTAGAACAGACTCAAAACTTATTCGAAATCGTTGCCGCTGTTGCCGGGGTTCCGGGAGGGATCGCTGGTCAGGAATCCGAACACTTTCATTCTTATAATCTAGCTAACTACGTTGTAATCGACGACTTTGAGGGTCTACATTGAACTGCTCCAAAAGGCTTGTATCTGGGTGATGATCCGAGGACGCTACTTTAGCGGGTGACCGAATTTTGCATCAGGACTGATTGCGCGACTGAACCTTTGCAGCGGAGCAAGCGTTACAGTCTTAACTTTTCGCAAGTTCTTCTAATAATACCTGAAGAATAGCTAATATTTACGACCCAGTAATGCTGATACCGTTAAAAGGGATTTGGCGAAAGGTAGCAGCAGAGCTATTTTGGACGTCGCCACTTTGTTCGACGCCAACTTAGGAAACGCCGCTAAAATTCGGCTTTTAAGAAATCCCGGATAAGAAATCACAGATTGCGATCGTGCCTTCTCCTTACCAGTCTTCCTACGGTTCCTTCTCCGACTCTGGCATATCGAGCGATCGCCAGGAGCGGGCGGCGTGGGTGGCGTGGTCCCAGGTTAAGGGGATGGGTCCGGTAAATTTGCGGCGAGTGCAGGAGACTTTTGGCACGATGACGGCGGCGTGGGATGCACCGGCGACGGAGCTGGGGCAGGTGGAGGGGATTGGCAAGAAAATCCTGGGGGCGATCGCCACCGCCCGTGCCCAGGATCCCCAAAAGCTGCTGGCAAACCACGAACAGCAAAATCCCCAATTTTGGACCCCCGCCGACCCTGGTTATCCCGCCCTCCTCCACGAAATTCCCGATCCTCCCCCCATTCTTTATTACCGAGGCGATCCGTCCCTAATCCCCCTCGACGGCTCGCTTCCCCTGATTTCCGTAGTGGGCACCCGCGACCCATCGGACTACGGCACCCGCTGGACCCGGCGAATTGTGGAAGCGTTGGCACAGCGAGGGTTGGGCATTGTGTCTGGCTTAGCGGAAGGTATTGACGCGGAAGCCCATCAGGCTACTTTAGCGGTCCAGGGAAAAACCATGGCGGTGGTGGGCACTGGGCTGAACGTGGTGTACCCGCGCAAAAATGGAAAGCTGTATCGCACATTGGTGGGCGATCGCAAAACCAACCAGCCCGCCCTGGGACTTGCCTTAAGGGAATACCCCGCGGGCACCCGCCCCAACGCCGCCCACTTTCCCCAGCGCAACCGCATCGTCGCCGCCTTATGCCGCGCCACGCTGGTAATGGAAGGGGGCTATAAATCTGGTGCGTTAATCACCGCCCGCGCCGCCGCCGAATACGGCCGGGACGTGTACGTCTTACC
>CALCTI010000161.1 GCA_937894105.1 uncultured cyanobacterium | reverse complement strand
ACAGGCGGCTCGGGCTGCCCGACGAGGCGGAGACGCAGCTCATGCTCGCCATCGGGATCTTCGAGGCGTGTGACGGCGAGTACGCGGAGACGACGCTGGAAGCCTACGGTGCGCTCGGCGAGGTGGCGGCGACGCACGGCGACGTCGACGTCGTGCACGATGGCCTGGGACATGTGCAGGTTGGTGCCGCCCTCGATTACCACACCGGCTTCACCGACTCCGATGCGGGACTTGGTGACGATGGCAGCGCCTCCATGGGCGACGTGCACGCCGCGCCCGAAGCCTCTGAGCACCGCGTTGTCGATGGTGACGTGCCCACCGGGCCCGACGTCCACGAGGACTGAGGTGGGCTGGCCGGTGAGGGTGGTGCCATCCAGGGTGACCTCTGGGGACTCGACACGCACCGCCGCGCCGCTGAGCAGGGTAGGCGCCAAACAGAAGTGATGGTTAGTGGTCCTGGCTCCGGTCGTGAAACTGCTATTCGTGCCCTTCAGGGAGCGGGTTTGGAAATCACTTTGATTCGCGACGTAACTCCGATTCCCCATAACGGTTGCCGCCCGCCCAAGCGTCGCCGCGTTTAACCCCGTTGCATTCTCGCTTTTAGAGTGCTGGGCTTGGGTGGTGGTTTAACGTTGAACAAACTCGTAGGAGCCGAAATCTTTGACGCTAGGTTGTTCGTTGAAATAGGAATCTTGGAGGAATGGGGAGGAAAATAGTGAAGTGCCAATAGGTGCTTTGTTGATACTTTCCCTGTTTTTTCCACTGTTGTAGGGGTATGGGGATCATTTTAGATTTCCCGAGGGTTGGTTAGTACAAGCTGGGAGGTGGCGTCGTGACGCAGTTTCAAATTGAATGTGTAGAGTCAAGTACGGAGAGCAGCCGCAATCAGTACAGCAAATTTGTTTTAAGTCCCCTAGAGCGAGGGCAGGGTACCACCGTTGGTAATGCCCTGCGGCGGGTGCTATTGGCAAATTTAGAAGGGACGGCGGTCACTGCGGTCCGTATTGCTGGCGTTAGTCATGAGTTTGCAACGGTTCCAGGGGTCCGTGAGGATGTTTTGGATATTTTGCTCAATATGAAGGAGCTGGTGCTGCGTAGTCATACTGATGATCCGCAGATTGGCCGCCTCTTGGTGAAAGGGCCTGCTGTGGTTACGGCAGATCTGTTTGATTTGCCGTCGGAGGTTGATGTGGTAGACCCGACCCAGTACATTGCCACTTTGGCTGACGGGGCAACCCTTGAAATGGAGTTTCGCATTGAGCGGGGCAGCGGCTATCGGGCCATTGATCGGGGACAGGATGAATCGTCGGCGATCGACTTCTTGCAAATCGACTCGGTGTTTATGCCGGTTCACAAGGTGAATTGGTCTGTGGATAAGGCTTTCATTGGCGAGGCTGCGGGGCAAGAGGATCGGCTAACTTTGGAAGTGTGGACTAATGGGGGTGTTTCGCCTCAGCAGGCCCTCAGTCAAGCGGCAACAGCGCTGGTAGATCTCTTTAACCCTCTGAAGGATTTCACCTTGGATGCTGCGCCCAGTGAGCAGAAGGAAAATCAAGATCCTAGCAGCCAAATTCCCATTGAGGAGCTTCAGTTGTCGGTGCGAGCTTATAACTGCTTGAAGCGGGCTCAAATTAATACCGTTGCTGATTTGCTGGAGTTTAGCCAGGAAGATTTGCTGGAAATCAAGAATTTTGGGCAAAAGTCAGCAGAGGAGGTTATCGAGGCCTTACAACGGCGCTTGGGGATTACTTTGCCTCAGGAAAAGGTTGCTAAGGCTTAGATTATGGGCGAGATCTCTGCTGCGATTGGTTTTTTGAGCTGTTTTTGAGAGCTATTGTGAAGCGGATTATCGGTTATCCAAACAATTTGATAATTAGCCTCGTATTTTTGGTATTATTTTCGTCTGTCTATTGCAATAAAAGTTCCCTAGAAAGTCATGCGTCACAGTCGTCGCGTCCCTAAGCTAGGTAAGCCTGCCGATCAGCGGAAGGCTTTACTTAGGGCGCTCACTACTCAACTTATTCGTAACGGTCAGCTTAAGACCACTAAGGCGCGGGCGAAAGCTGTGCGGTCTGAGGCTGATCGGATGATTACCCTGGCTAAGGATGGTACCTTGGCTGCTCGCCGACGAGCGATGGGCTATATGTATGATAAGGATTTAGTTCATGCCTTGTTTGCTGAGGCTCCTGATCGCTATGGCGATCGCAAGGGAGGCTACACCCGCATTCTCCGTACGGTGTCCCGCCGTGGAGATAATGCTGAAATGGCAATTATTGAGCTGGTTTAGCAACCTTAGGCTTAGTCTCTGTCATTTCACTTTCATTTATTGAAGGCAAGCGGTTTTCCCATGGCATCATCACAGCAACAGCGTATTGCCTTGATGATTCAGTATATGGGCACTCAGTTTCACGGTTGGCAACGTCAGCCTAATGAACGTAGTGTTCAAGGGGATATTGAAGCTGCTATTGAGTCTGTTCTAGGGGTTTCTACTACGTTACACGGCGCTGGACGCACAGATGCGGGTGTTCATGCGGCGGCGATGGTGGGACACTTTGATGCAATAGGTCCGATTCCTCCCCATCGCTGGGCTAGGGTTTTAAATTCTCGTCTGGCTGATGATGTGGTGATTTTGGTGTCTGCGCCAGTGGCTGATAGCTGGCATGCTCGGTTTTCTGCGCGATCGCGACGATATCGCTATACGCTATATACCGACGCCAAGCCCAATTTGTTTCTTGCGCCCTATACCTGGCATTATTATCAGGATTTTCTGGATGTGGAGCTGATGCAGAAGGCCCTAACCCCCCTTGTGGGGCGTCACCATCTGGCGGCGTTTCACCGGGCAGGGTCTAACCGATCCCATTCTTGGGTCGATGTGCATGAGGCTCAGTGCCAGCGAAGGGGTGAAGTTGTGGACATTGAGGTCCAGGCAAGCGGTTTCCTATACGGAATGATGCGCCTTCTTGTGGGGTTGCTGGTTCAGGTGGGACGCCGCATTTACACGCCAGAAAGTTTTACGGAAATTTGGCAGCAGGAATGGCGCGATCGCGTTAAATATGCCGCTCCGCCCCGTGGGTTGTGCTTACTCAGTGTGGGTTACTCGGAGTCCCCGTTCCCCGAACGCATCGGTGCAAATACCTTGCCCCATTTTCTGGTTCCGTCTGTATGACGGCTAACGCTTGCGGCTGACTCCTGCCCCCAGGGGCTTCGGGTGAGCTGACGGGCTGATTGCCGAAAAGCCAGCTCTGTGTTGAGTTTTTTGTGTTGAGTTCTCACTGTTTTGTTTTTTGCCCTAAGGGCGAGTTCGATTTAGAGCGATCGTTATGACTAAAACCCACGTTCCTGCTGTAGATTCCATCGACCGTCGGTGGTACATCATCGATGCCGAGAACCAGCGCCTTGGGCGCTTGGCTTCGGAGGTTGCCCGCATTTTACGCGGCAAAAATAAGCCCGAGTATACGCCTCATATGGATACGGGCGATTTTGTGGTGATTGTTAATGCTGAAAAAATAGCCGTCACCGGGCAAAAAGCAACCCGAAAATTTTACCGCCGCCACTCTGGGCGACCCGGTGGAATGAAGGTGGAAAGCTTTGAAAAGCTCCAGGCGCGTATTCCCGAGCGGATCATTGAAAAAGCCGTAAAGGGAATGTTGCCCAAAAACGCCCTGGGTCGTCGCCTTTTTACTAAGCTAAAGGTTTACGCGGGACCCGATCATCCCCATGAGGCTCAACAGCCTGAAACTTTGTCCCTGCAAACCATCCCTGGAGGTAATTAATTATGCAAGCTACTGACGGTCGCGCGGTTTATTTAGGCACCGGTCGCCGCAAATCTTCCATCGCCCGTGTAAGGTTGGTGCCGGGCACGGGGCGCCTTGTGGTTAACGGTCGCGACGGCGAAAACTATCTCCAGTACAACCCCGCTTACTTGACTGCGGCTAAGGCTCCTTTGGAAACCTTGGGTCTGGAAAGTGAGTACGACGTTTTGGTTAATGCCCATGGGGGAGGATTGACAGGTCAAGCGGACGCAATTCGTTTGGGCGTTGCTCGGGCTCTGTGTGAATTGGATCCGGACAATCGTAAGCCCTTGAAAATTGAAGGGTATTTGACTCGTGATCCCCGGGCAAAAGAGCGTAAGAAGTACGGTTTGCGTAAGGCTCGGAAAGCACCTCAGTTCTCTAAGCGATAAGAAAGCGGTAAGAATTATCCGCGATCGCAAGAGGGTACAGGACGGTGGTCAACCCCCCCGTTCTGCGTTCAGATTGCACTTTTGAAATTTATTTTATTGATAGGAAAACCTGATGCCGAAGCCGAATATTCACCCTGAGTGGTACCCCGAAGCCAAGGTGTACTGCAATGGCGAAGTGGTAATGACCATTGGTTCTACCAAGCCCGAGCTCCATGTGGATGTGTGGTCTGGCAATCACCCTTTTTATACGGGTACCCAGAAGATTATTGATACGGAGGGTCGCGTGGAGCGATTCTTGCGTAAGTACGGTATGTCCACTGCTGATTCGGAGGACGAGGGGTAAGCTAGGGCAAGTTGATTATGCTTGAGCTTTTTTCTTCTATGCGTTTGTCTTTTGCGATCGCTCCAGCGTGACCTATGGCTGAGTCTTATTTACTAGACAAATTAAATTCCGTTGAGCAAACGTTTCATCAGCTCACCCGTCAAATGGCGGATCCTGATGTGGCATCGGATCCGACGGAATTTCAGCGGGTTGCCAAGGCGCGGGCGTCTTTGGAAGAGACGGTCACCACCTACACCAGTTGGCAGCAAACCTCGGAAGAGTTGATTGGTGTTAAGGAAGTTTTGCGTGAATCCCAGGGCGACGAAGAGCTTCGGGAGATGGCGACCCTGGAAGTGGACGAGCTGGAAGAGAAAATTGTTGAGCTGGAAAATCGGCTGAAAGTTTTGCTGCTGCCGCGCGACCCCAATGATGAGAAGAATATTATGTTGGAGGTGCGAGCTGGCACCGGTGGCGACGAAGCAGGCATTTGGGCTGGGGATTTGGTGCGGATGTATAGCCGCTACTCCGAGGGACAGGGATGGCGAGTGAAGCTGTTGAGCGAGTCAGTGGCGGATATGGGGGGCTTTAAGGAAGCCATCTTGGAGGTGCAGGGGAATAACGTTTACAGCAAGCTCAAGTATGAAGCTGGGGTGCACCGAGTGCAGCGGGTGCCAGCAACGGAGGCGGGGGGACGGGTTCACACTTCTACGGCGACGGTGGCGATTATGCCGGAGGTGGATGATGTGGAAATTGAAATTGACCCGAAGGATATTGAGATGACTACGGCGCGGTCCGGTGGAGCTGGTGGTCAGAATGTGAATAAGGTGGAAACGGCTGTGGATTTGATGCACAAGCCGACGGGAATTCGGATTTTTTGCACCGAGGAGCGATCGCAGCTTCAAAACCGCGAGCGGGCGATGCAAATTTTGCGGGCAAAGCTGTACGACATGAAGTTGCGCGAACAGCAGGAGGCGGTTAGCTCCGCACGGCGATCTCAGGTGGGAACTGGGTCGCGATCGGAAAAAATTCGCACTTACAATTACAAAGACAATCGGGTTACGGACCATCGATTGGGACAAAACTTCGGGCTGGCAGGTTCCCTCGAAGGGGATATTGAAACGATTATTCAGTCTTGTATTACCCAGGATCAGCAGGCTCAGTTAGCAGAATTGGCTGAGTCAGCGTAACGAGAATTTAAGGGCGATCAGTGCTGTTTTTTCATTCTTGGGATCACCGACAATCACCCCAAGGCGATCTACGATAGCTCCACAGTAGTGTTTTTAGTTGCCCACGTGGCAGGAGCAACCAATGGCGAATAAGGATGGGTTTGGAAGCGGGTTAATTGTGGGGGCGGCCTTGGGTGGTCTTGTGGGAGCGCTGATTGGGGCATCCTTGGCATCGCGGTCAGATGAGGATGAGGCCCTGGTGGCGGGTCGCGAGCGCCGTCGAATGCGAGGGGCTCGCGCTGGGGTTGCTAGTTTGGAGTCGGCCCGTCAGGGATTGGAAGGTCGAATTGCTCAGCTGAATGACGCGATCGACGATGTGCGCAGTCAGTTGGGCACCCCGATACCGGTGGATGTGGAAAATGGGGGGCGAGGTGAGCCCACTCCGCGATCGCAGCCGGAGTAGTTAAAAATTGGAGTAGTTAAAAACTGCTGCTTAGCACCTAGAATCGCTGTGCAATGCTTCTTTCAAGGCTAGGGTCAGTGCTTCTCGGCGACTGGCGGCAATCTGGCAGATATCTGCCACAGTTTCAGGCTGGCGTACTTCAGTGGGCCCTGTGGAGACGCCCTGTGGAGTTATGCCTTTAAAAGAAATTCCGAAGTGTTCATACAACCAAAGTAGATCGGTGTTTAGAGCTATCACGGTCTCGCGCGCTGAGGAGAGTAAACGAGGTCGAGTATAGCCAGAAAAATTCCGATCCAAGTGGGTCAAAGTATGGCGCAGATGGTCGGTTTCCTCGGTAAAAATATTGGGCTGATCCCTAAATTTTTCTAGGCGATGTTGCTGGAGAATCTCCATTGCCTCTGCACTCATGGTTTCATTGGCCATTTGAGGGGCAATTATCTTTTGTAGATGGGGCAGGTTGGGAAATATCCGTCCCATAAAATCTTTGGTGATGTCTCCACCGCGAAGCTGATCTCGCTCGAAGGGGGCAACGGTTAAGCGGTCGGCTATGGTGACAAACCGGGAGATTTTGTTGCGATATTGGCGATTCTTGAACCGTGGCAGGATGTGGGACGCTTTGAGAACCTGCTGTGCGTGCGATAAATAGTGACCTGCGGGATCGCGGATGTAAACGACGATGTGGATGCGATCGCCGATTTTGCGAAGATCCCTTTCAAATTTTTGCAGCTTGTCCGGTTGCCGGGTGTTGAAAAGTCCCTCTGCAGACAGCACAACCGCTCGCAGGGAAAGCTGCTCCGCTGAAGCCTGAATAGAGCCCAGTAAGCGGTCATAGTCGGTGTTGCGGCGATTCAGATCGTCCCCATATTCTTTCAGCAGGCTACGCGACAGGGCTTTGACAGGGCGCAGTGCACCGACCAGTTCCTTGTGATCGTCTTTGTAGATAAATCCTTCGGGGTAAAGGATGCCGCTGTCGCGTAATTGATCGCGATTGTAGGCCAGCGTACGCTGTAGCGCCGTTGTGCCAGTTTTAGGCATTCCAATATGGACGATTACTTCCATGGGTTTCCCATTGTTTTCGACCCAGTTCTCGACCCAAATTTGTGCTGACGTTGATGCCTAGGTCACGGGTACGGCTTAGCTCTCGATCTTCTTTTTTAATCTACTGCCCTCTGCGGCTTTGGTTTGGATTTCAAGAATTACCGCGAAGAGTTGAAAGGAATTGGGCTTTAATTGGGCTTTCGATGTTGGGGATGAAAATTGGGCTTGATGGTTTTTAGAGTGTGGCGATCGCTATCACTAGTGCTGCGTCAGCTTTAAATTTTAGGGTTGACGATTGCTGAGGGCATGACGAAATAGTTCTTCCAGAAAAAAGAAATCCTAATTCTTGCCCTTGACGCTATCACTAGGGCATGTCATCAATTGAATCCCTAAGTCAAGATCCGTAAGGGTTTCAGCCCCTAGCCTT
>CALCTI010000160.1 GCA_937894105.1 uncultured cyanobacterium | reverse complement strand
ATCCAGAATATGGCAGGGTAATTTGACAATGCCCCCTCACGGCTCTTGACTTAGGGATTCAATTGATGACAGCCCCTAGGGAGAGGGACTTCAGAAGAGCGTCTTTAAGACTCGTGTTTGCTCCCGTTCTCCCCAGGGGGCTGGGGGATGAGAGCAGACCCATTCTGCGTAAGTTCTGTTAAAGATTTAACTGATGATAGCCCCTAGGGACCGCAACCATTTTCCAAAGCTGCACAGGGGGGCAATGACACCCCACTAACTGTCTTGACCTAGGCAACTTCACCGTAGGGAACTCGACAATACAACCAAGCGCGTTGAATAAATCAAATAAGCAGTGATATAGGCTGAACGATTTATTTCCCCGTTCGTTCCTTACATATAATTTGCTTTGGAGAAAGTAACCATGGCACGGTTTAAATCTGGTCTTAAAGGTGGAAAAGCGATCGCCGCAGTGGCATTGACCCTGGGTATGAACGTGTCCACGATCGCTCCGGCGATTATGGCTCCGTTTGCAATCGCCCCAGCCGCTTCCGCCCAAACAGTACGGTTTCCTGATGTTTCCAGCAACCACTGGGCAAAATCCTATATTGATGCCCTGGTTTCTCAAGGGGTTTTAGCGGGCTTTCCCGACGGATCTTTTCGTCCGGATGCGCCGGTTACTCGCGCCCAGTTTTCATCAATGTTGCAGGCAGTTTATGCAAAGTCTCCCGTACGTGGATCGATAAACTTTGCCGATGTTCCTAACAATCACTGGGCAAAAAATTCTATTCAAAATTCCTACCGCATGGGCTTTTTAAGCGGATATCCAGGTAATGTTTTTGCGCCGGAACAAAATATCCCCCGGGAACAGGTTTTAGTGTCCTTGGCAAACGGATTAAACTATCAGTCCAGCGCCGCCACCAATGACGTTCTAAGCATTTATTCCGACCAGGGATCCATCTCTAATTTTGCGCGACCGGCGATCGCTGCCGCCACGGATTAGGGCATGGTGGTCAACTATCCCAGCCTTAGCTTCCTCATCCCGGGACGGATCGCCACCCGCGCGGAAGTGGCAGCCTTTTTATACCAAGCTCTCCGTAGCGAAGGTCGAGTTAGTGCCGTCAATTCTTCCTACGTAGCCAGCTACAACGCTTCGCCTCGTAACTATCGCCTCGCCGCTGGCACCAGCTTGCCGGTGACCTACGCCCGCGATCAAATTGTGCTGATGCCGGAGGATACGGTTCCCGTTAGCTTTGTTACCGCCAGCAATATTACGACCCCTGACGGGCAGGTGCTCATCCCACGCGGCAGTCAGGTACAAGGGGAATTCCGGTCTGTTGATGATAATTCCACCCGGTTTTATGCCCAGAAGCTGATTGCGCCCGACGGCTCTGAGCAGAGCATCGTTGCCAAATCGGACATTATTGAAACTAACCAAACCATTCGCGAAGGGGCGAACTGGGGAAGGTTGCTGAAAAATGCGGCGATCGGCACGGCGGCAGCAGCGGCAATTTCGGCGGTGACGGGCGATCGCGTCATTGCCACGGAGGACCTGTTGATGGGTACGGCGGCGGGCGGCATTCTAAGCCTGGTGCAGCGATTCTTTGGGCGCAATAGCGTTGACGTGATTGTGGTGGAGCCGGAAACCAACCTCAATGTCACCCTGGACGAGGACATTGTCATCGCTCCGTAGTCGCCAAAAAAATCGATAATTTCTAACAGTTTGGCACTGGGAAATTTAATTGGGGTTTATATTTTTGCCGGAGGAGTTTTCACACTTCTCTGGCTTTTTATTGTCAATTTTATGCATAATCTTGCCTGGAATCGCCATCAGTTGTTATCACCAAAGCAGTGAGCAGGAGTAGCAACGTGGCAAAGGGCAAGTCATCCCAGTGGGTATGTAGCGATTGCGGCAATATTGAGGTGCGCTGGTTTGGTAAGTGCCCTGGCTGCGGGACTTTTGGATCCCTGGTGGAAGAGGTGATCGCCCCTGCCCCCAGTCAAATTAAAACCTCGGCGGCCCTGGACAGCCGCGGACCAAGTCGACGAAAACGATCCAAAAAGGCGTCTAAATCGGTGATCGCGGCTCAGCCCTTGGATGATATTACCGAGCGGAAACAGGTACGTTTTTCGTCGGGGTTTGCGGAATTAGATCGAGTGCTCGGCGGTGGCATTGTGCCAGGAGCTTTGGTGTTAATCGGTGGCAATCCGGGCATCGGGAAATCTACTCTGCTGTTGCAAACGGCCCAGGCGATCGCCCACCGCACCCCAGTTCTGTACGTTTGTGCCGAAGAATCGGGACAACAAATTAAATTGCGCGCCCAACGTTTGGGTGTTTCAGCCAATCGTAAACCTGCAAAAAATAACGATAAAGATGCAGGTCAAAACTCACCGAAACAGCTTTATATTTTGCCGGAAACGGACTTGGAAACCATTCTTTTAGAGTTAGAAAATCTCGGTCCAACGGTGGCTATTATTGACAGTATTCAGGCACTATTTTTTGCATCCCTTACGTCAGCACCCGGTTCCGTTGCCCAGGTGCGCGAATGCACCGCCGCCCTGATGCGCCTGGCAAAACGGGAGGAAATTACCCTGTTAATTGTGGGGCACGTGACCAAAGAAGGGGCGATCGCTGGTCCCAAAGTGCTGGAGCATTTGGTAGACACGGTGCTGTATTTCGAAGGGGATCGCTTTGCCAGTTTTCGATTGCTGCGATCGGTGAAAAATCGCTTTGGAGCCACCCAGGAGCTGGGGGTTTTTGTAATGGTGGAGCGGGGGCTGCGAGAAGTGTCCAACCCGGCGGCGCGGTTCCTGGGCGAGCGCGAAGAACGGGTATCCGGCACCGCCAATATCGTCGCCTGCGAAGGCACCCGCCCCATCGTCGCCGAGCTGCAAGCCCTGGTAAGCCCCAGCAGCTACAGCTCCCCCCGCCGCGTCACCACTGGGGTGGGCTACAACCGCCTGCTGCAAATCCTCGCTGTGCTAGAAAAACGCCTGGGTATTCCCCTGTCCCGCCTCGATGCTTATGTGTCCACCTCCGGCGGGCTCAGCGTGGAGGAGCCTGCGGCCGATTTGGGAGTCGCTGTTGCCCTGGTGGCGAGCTTTCGCGATCGCCTGGTGGATCCGGGTACGGTGCTGATTGGCGAAGTGGGGCTGGGGGGACAGGTGCGCCCCGTTTCCCAAATGGAAATGCGTTTAAAAGAGGCGGCAAAGTTGGGATTTCGTCGGGCAATGGTGCCCAAAGGTCAGGGGGAGGCGATCGCTGATCTTGAGGTGATCACGGTGTCTCGCTTAATCGACGCGGTAGCCACTGCCCTGGGATCTGCCCAAGACACAACGGCATTATCAGAAAATGAATAATGGGCAGCCTCGCACAACATTAATCTATGGCGATGAGCTTTAACCCAGCTTGTGGGGCGTAATCGACACCCAATATCCACACACGATGTGGCTAATACCAATTCTTCAATCTAGAAAGATGTCAGATTCCCGCTAAAACTGGCTTTCAAGGGTTTCAAATGTCCCTTTGATTTAGAGAATTGGTATAATGAAAAGGTAAAAAATACCAGGTTAATTTGTTACTGATTCTGTCATTTGCGCTCCTCTTTGACTCAAATTAAATCGAAGCCCCAACGAGGAAACATTTAGCGTGTATAACGGAATTACAAGTTTCACATAATCTTAAATTGGCAGCCATCACACTGGTACAAACTTTGATGGATACCGCAGCAAACGTCCCGCTTTTATTATTGCTGCCAATCTAATTTAAGACCCAAGTCACCGTCTTTCAACACTTTACGTTTGTCAGTTTGCCGATCCATGGTTGCCTCCATCGCTACGACCCAAACCGGTTTTGCCCTCTTAGAAGGCATTGCGATCGCCACGAATAAACTTTTAACCATTTCTGATGATCATGACGCGGTACAACAAGCTTTAACGGCCCTCGGGGAAACCATAGACGTTGACCGCACTTATATTTTTGAAAACCACCCTCACTCTGAAACAGGAAAGGTCGCGGTTAGCCAACGTTGGGAGTGGGTTGCGCCTAATGTGAAGCCAGAGCTCGACAATCCGGATCTTCAAAATTTGGAGTATGAAAACTTCTCGATGCGCTGGTATAACCGTTTAAGCTCAGGGGCAACCATATCAGGATTGGTTGAAGAGTTTCCTGCTAATGAGCGTGTATTGCTTGAACCTCAAAATATTCAATCGATTTTGATTGTTCCCATCATCATTCGCGATCAATTTTGGGGATTGATTGGCTTTGATGATTGTCACCGTAAACGCGTTTGGACTGATGTAGAGCAAACGGCATTGCTCGCTTTAGGTGGAAGTATTGGCGGATCCGTGGTTCAGCGTCGGTGGGAAATTAAAATGCGAGAGTTAAACGAAACGTTAGAAAAACGGGTTTGCGATCGCACCCAAGAATTACAACAGGAAAAGGAAGACGCTGAACATCAAAATATAGTTTTGATGTCAACGTTGCAGGAGTTGAAAAATACCCAGTCTCAGCTTATTCAAACAGAAAAAATGTCTGCGTTAGGAAAACTTGTGGCTAGTATTGCCCATGAGATTAACAATCCCATCAATTTCGTTGGCGGCAATCTTAAACTAACAAAATCTTACTTCGATGATTTGTTCGATTTGATACGTATTTACGAAGAGCATTATCCGGACTCCCCGCCAGCAATCGAAACTGAAAGAAATAGAATCGATTTGGATTTTATTCAAGAGGACGTGTCTGAGATGCTCGGCTCAATGGCGATGGGCATAGGGCGTATTGCTGAAATTATTAAATCCCTCAGAACGTTTTCCCGTTCTGATGAAATTCATCTTCAGGAAATTGATTTGCATGGTCAAATAGACGACACGCTGACCATTTTGCAGACGCGTCTAAATGGAAATTTTGATATTCATGTTGTTAGACACTACGACCAGGATTTGCCCTTGATCGAGTGTTATGCCGGGCAGCTTAATCAGGTGTTTATGAATATTTTGAGCAACGCCATTGATGCCCTTTACGAGGCTCCGACGTCAGCTCGACAAGGATTAGATAATGTAACCTTTTGCCGCAGCGCAGTGGAGCACCACGAAGTGTGTCGCGGTGGTCACTGTCGAGGGACGATTTGCATTTGTACTCGTTTCCAAGATGGCACGGTGGTGATCACCATTGCCGACAATGGACCGGGTATGAGTGTGGCAACTCGGGAAAAGTTATTTGAGCCGTTTTTTACCACCAAAGCGGTAGGAAAAGGGACGGGGTTGGGGATGGCAATCGCCCATCGGGTTGTAACAGAACGCCACGGGGGAAGCATTTCCTGCACCTCGGAGTTGGGGCGGGGGACTACGTTTACGGTGACGTTGCCCACGCAATTATCAAATGCCATATCCCCTTGAGATGGGGACATTGGGATGCTCTGCTGATGGTTATGGTTTGATCAACGGCCCCCAAGCACAGGCATTTCGTTGCTACAGTATTGGGCAAGCAGCAACCTTTCAATACGTTGTGCCCCAGCATGAACACCCCCCAAAAGCAGGCTTTTGCCTCCAACCGCGATCTTTTAAAGGGAATTGCGATCGCAGCGAACAAGCTATTGACCCTTAATGACCACCATGATGCTGTGCAGCAGTCAATGGCGGCCTTGGGAGAGGCGACAGGAGTGGAGCGGGTTTATTTGTTTGAAAATCATCCCCATCCTGAAACGCAAGAGGAGTCGATGAGCCAGCGCTGGGAGTGGGTGGCAGTGGGTATTTTGCCTGCCATTGATGATCCGGAGCTACAAAATCAGCCCTACAGCAACTTTTTCCCCGAGATGTATCGCGTGCTGAAACGGGGCGAGGTCTTTGCGGATTTAATTGATAATTTGCCGGACAGTGCGCGTATTTATTTAGCATCCCTGGGTATTCAGTCGATTTTGCTGGTGCCCATTATGCTGCGGGAGGTGTTTTGGGGGTTTATTGGCTTTGATGATTGCCACCAAAAGCGGATTTGGAATGAAGCAGAACAGGCCGCTCTGCTCGCGGTGGGAGGCAGCATTGGTGGGGCGATTGTGCAGCGTAGAAATGAAGTGGCGATGCAAGAGCTGAATAATGCGCTGGAGCTGCGGGTTCGCGATCGCACTCAGGAATTACAGGAAGCAAAGGACAGTGCGGAGCAGTTGGTGCGCGATCGCACCCAAGAATTGCAGCAAGAGAAGGAAAAGGCAGAGCATCGAAGCCAAGTGTTGGAGACAACCCTAAAGGAGTTGCAGCAAGCTCAGTCTCAGCTGATTCAAACAGAAAAAATGTCGGACCTGGGGGAGCTGATCGCAGGGATTGTCCATGACATTAACAATCCCGTGGGCTTCATCAACGGCAATTTATCCCACGCAGAAACCTATCTAAAGGACGTGCTTCAAGTACTGGCTTTGTATGATCAGCACTACCCAGATCCCCCGGATGAGATTCAAGAGTTTCATGAGGAGGTGGAGCTTGATTTTATTAAGGAAGACTTTCCCGCAATGCTGGGTTCAATGCGACTCGGTACCCAGCAAATTATTGATATTGTGCAATCGCTGAGCCGGTTTTCTCGCACCGATGAGGCTCGTCTACAGTCTGTGGATTTGCATGGACAGTTGAATGATACGTTGACGATTTTGAAAAGTCGCCTGAAGAAGAATCATTCAATTCAGGTGGTGAAGGATTACGGGGAGCTGCCGGCGGTGGAATGTTACGCCGGGCAGCTAAACCAGGTGTTTATGAATATCTTGAGCAATGCAATCGACGCCATTGAGGAGAGGGCGGAGGGCTCAACAGAGCCTTGTCAGGGGAGAATTACGATTCTTACCAGCAGCACAGATGATGGGGTCGTGGTGGAAATTTCTGATAGTGGGCTCGGGATGACGGACGAAACGCGGGAACGTTTATTTGAGTCTTTCTTTACGACTAAGATAGTGGGAAAAGGGACGGGATTGGGGATGGCGATCGACAATCGGGTTGTAACAGAACGCCACGGAGGTACCATTTCTTGCACCTCGGAGTTGGGGCGGGGAACCACGTTTACGGTGATGTTGCCCTTGAAGCCTGCCACTTGAGGGGCGATCGCCAATGGCACCAGGGTTGCTTAGAACGCAGGAGAAACACCCAGGGCAAAAGACTCAGCGGAGGAA
>CALCTI010000159.1 GCA_937894105.1 uncultured cyanobacterium | reverse complement strand
CAGTTCCATCACCCCCCTAGAGCTATTCTGCAACCATTTCACCGTTGAACTAACTCGCTGCAAAGCGTTAGTTAACGGTGAATTGTTATTTCTAGACTTCTAGCCTTGGTTACGGTGTTTAAGGTCGAAATCCAGCCTCGAAAACAAACCTCGACTGATTTCCTCGCACCGCTCCATCGGTGCCTTTAAATTCCCTGGGAGCTAGCATCTCCCTCAAGAAAAGACCAAGGCGAAGTGGTAAGACAGAATGGTATAAAATCCTGGTCTTAGCCCGTGATTTGGGAGCTTACCCGTTAAGTTCACCCATCGGCTAACCGTTAAATACCACCAACCCAGGTCACTAATCCGAGGGACTCCATGGCGCAACAGTCTTCCGCTGGAAATACGGCTCAAACCCAAGACCAAAACGCCGCTGGGACCATATTGCTGCTGAAAACAAGCGAGTCGCAGCCGCTTCAGCAGATTCGCAACACTGCTTCCTTGGTTATGGCGATCACGGTGCAGCGGCTATTTTCCAAGGCGCAGGTCACCGTTGGGCAGTGTACGGAAAACGGATATTACTACGACTTAGATAATCCCGAGCCCTTAGCAGAGAAAGAGCTGAAAACGATCAAAAAGGAGATGATCAAAGTCATCAATAAAAAGATGGCGATCGTTCTCGAATCAGTCAGCCGGGAAGCCGCAAAAAAGCGCTGTGAAGCATTAGCAGATTCGGCGTATAAGCTAGAAATTTTAGACGGGCTGAAGGGGGATGCGATCACCCTGGTAACCGTCGGTGATGATTGGTGGGATTTTGCCAAAGGTCCGTTCCTAGAAAATACTTCGGGGCTAAATCCTAAGGCGATCGCCCTGGAAAATGTGGCGGGAGCTTACTGGCTTGGGGACGAAACCAAACAACAGCTCCAGCGCATCTCCGGCACCGCTTGGGAGACAAAGGAGCAGCTTGACGAATACCAGCGCCGCAAGGAAGAGGCCATGAAGCGGGATCACCGCCGCCTTGGGAAGGAGCTGGATCTATTTATGTTCTCGGAGTTGGTGGGTCCTGGTTTGCCCCTGTGGACGCCGAAGGGCACCCTGTTGCGATCGCTGCTGGAGGATTACCTAAAGCAGGAGCAAATTAAGCGAGGCTATTTGCCCGTGACCACGCCCCATATCGCCAAGGTGGACCTATTCAAAGCCTCGGGACACTGGCAACAATACCGGGAAGATATGTTCCCAATGATGGCTGAGGACGAGGTGGCGGCGGCGATCGAAGATGGGTTTGTAATGAAGCCCATGAACTGTCCGTTCCATATTCAGATTTTTAAAAATCAACTGCGATCGTACCGAGAGCTGCCCATTCGCATGGCAGAATTTGGCACTGTCTACCGCTACGAAAAATCCGGTCAGCTCGGTGGCCTAACCCGAGTTCGAGGCTTCACCGTGGACGATTCCCACCTATTCCTACGTCCCGATCAGCTCGATGAGGAATTTTTGCAGGTAGTAGACCTGATTTTGCAAGTGTTTAAAGATCTACAGCTCAAAAAATTTAAGGCACGTCTAAGCTTCAAGGAAGAAGGCTCTGACAAATATATTGGCTCTGACGAAGCGTGGGACAAGGCCCAGGGCGCTATCCGTCGCGCCGTAGACACCTTAGGCATGGAATCCTTTGAGGGCATTGGCGAAGCAGCATTTTACGGCCCCAAGCTGGACTTTATTTTCCAGGACGCCCTAGAGCGGGAATGGCAGCTAGGAACGGTCCAGGTGGATTACAACCTGCCGGAGCGGTTTGAGCTGGAATACGTGGCAGAAGACGGCAGCCGTCAACGACCAGTGATGATCCACCGGGCACCGTTCGGCTCCGTTGAACGCCTGGTGGGGATTTTGATTGAAGAATATGCCGGTGACTTCCCCTTCTGGATGGCTCCCGAGCAAATGCGCCTGCTGCCTGTGGGCGCTGACTTTATGCACTTTGCCCAGGAAACGGCGGCAAAATTGCGATCGCACGGTATTCGCGCTGAGGTCGATCAAAGTGGCGATCGCCTAGGCAAGCTAATTCGCAATGGTGAAAAGCAAAAAATTCCTGTTATGGCAGTGGTAGGAGCCAAAGAGGTGGACACCAATAGCCTGAGTATCCGCACCCGCGCTGAAGGAGAGCTAGGAGCCATTGATATTGCTACGGTCATTGACCGGGCGGTGAAGGCTAACGGCGATCGCGCTAACTTCTAAGGGCGATCGCCCGCCAAATCTCAAGATCAATCGCGGCGAGGAGTTCAGTCCATTAATTTTTTATTCAAAAGGGCTTATACTCTCGACCGCACGAGGCTTCTGGAGTTTAATTAATGCCATACCCCAGTGGTTGCACCAATCATTATCTGGTATTGTCATGAC
>CALCTI010000158.1 GCA_937894105.1 uncultured cyanobacterium | reverse complement strand
AGCGCCACCTAGCGATCTGAGCCTCAGTCGAGGTTTCGAGACACATTGCTTCGCGCCCTCATGGCATCAACTCGCACAACCTCAGAACAGGACGCAGCCCGCCAGGCGATCGCCACCCGACCCGATCCCACGACCCTTTCACCGTCACCATCTTCCCCACAAAGCATCATAATTTAAAGGAATCACCCCCTAGGGGGCGACAGCATGGGATCATCGTGACCTGGATTAAACCCCTATGTGCCATGGTCCAGATGCCCGGGGGCGAGCTTCCCTTGAAAAATTGCTGCCAGACAATGGCCCCTGAAAAGCCCCGATTAAAAAACTGCTATTGGAAGTTGCTGTTAATAAGCGTCCCTTAATATGAACCTAGCGCTATAAAAGTGGAATGGTTTGCTGCCTAAGCCCCCAATGCCAACGCCCTGTTAATCCTAAGGGGAACAATTTTTGTCGCCACTGCGGTACGCCGCTAGTGGAAAAATTGCGCGATCGCTATCGGGTGATTCAGCCCATTGGGCAAGGGGGATTTGGGCGTACCTACTTGGCGATCGATGATGACCGCTTAAATCAGCAGTGTGTGATCAAGCAATTCTCGCCCCAGCAAAACAGCACAAAAGCCCAGTCAACAGCGGGGCTAGAAAAATGTGTCAGCCTCTTTGAAGAGGAAGCTAACCGCCTGCACGAACTGGGGGAACATTCTCTAATTCCAAAAAAATACGCCTATTTTTCAGACCAGCAGCAGCTTTACCTGGTGCAAGAGTTTGTGGAAGGACGGAGCCTGGGGCAAGAAATCGAACAGTCGGGGCTGCTGGATGAGGTTCAAGTGCGCCAGTTGCTACTGGATTTACTACCGGTGTTGCAATTTGTCCACGATCGCCAGGTGATCCATAGAGATATCAAGCCCGACAATATTTTGCGCCCGTCCGACGGCAAAAAGCCCTTTTTAATTGACTTCGGTGTGGCAAAAGTCATTACCGGCGAGGTGATTAATCGCGGCGGTACAAAAGTGGGCACCGAAGGCTATGCCCCCCTAGAACAGTTGCGTAGTGGTCAAGCCTATCCCGCCAGTGATTTATATAGCCTGGGGGCAACCTGCCTGTTTTTGCTGTCGGGTCAGCCGCCGGAGGATCTTTACGATCCCATGGCTGGCGCGTGGATTTGGCGCACCATTTTGGCCCGAGACGGGATTCGGGTGAGCGATAAACTTGGGGTGGTGTTGGACCGACTGTTGCACGATCGCGTGGCCGATCGCTACCAGTCTGCTGAGCGAGTGCTGACGGATTTAAAATCTAGCGAAACCCTGAAGCCGAAGCCCCAAAGTGCCGCTGTGCCCCTGAGTCCTCAAATGGCGCTGGAAGGACAAAGCTGGTTGTGTATGCGCACGTTGACGGGACATCGCGATCGCGTCCAGTCGGTGCAGTTTAGCCAAGACAGACGGTGGCTGATTAGCGGCAGCGGCGACAAAACCATTAACGTGTGGAACTGGTCCCTGGGGGAGCTAATGACCACCATCACCGGGCACCAAAGCCGGGTGAATGGGTTAGCCGTTACTCCCGATAGCAAAACTATTATCAGCGGCAGCAGCGATCGCCATGTGCGAGCCTGGGATCTAGCAACGGGAGATTGTCAATGGGAACAAAAGCTTCACCAGGACTGGGTAACCTGCATTACCCTGTCCCCGGACGGAAAGTGGGCTGCCAGCGGCGGCGATGATGGGCGAATTATTGTGTGGGAGGTGGCATCGGGAGAGGCGATCGCCCAGGTGCGCACCCCCAATCATCAGGTGTGTACGTTGGCCTTTAGCCACGACGGTTGCTATCTCGCTAGCGGCGGTCAAAATTCCACCGTACAGGTGTGGATGGTGATGCCCGCCTTGGAACTGGCGAGAATCGTTGATCAACACGTGGGGCGAGTGACCAGCATCGTCTTTAGTCCCGATGGTCAATGGCTGATTAGCGGCGGCGAAGATAGCACCATTAAGCTTTGGCCCCTGGATCACAAGCGTGGGCTTCCCGTGGACAAACCTGTTTGTACCTTTAGCGAACACGAGGATGCGGTCTTTGCCCTCGCCATGAGTGCCAACGGTCGCCTTTTGGTGAGTGGCAGCAAGGATGAAACCGTCAAACTTTGGTATATGCCCACGCGCCAGCCCTTAAAAACATTATCCGGGCATGCTTGGTGGGTGAATTCTGTGGCGATCGCCCCCGATGGCACCACCATTTCTAGCGGCAGCGGCGATAAATCAATTCGAATTTGGCAAATTGCTCCCTAGGCGTGTCATCCATTAAACTCCAGAAGCTTTATACCGTGGGAATTACAGGCTTTTTAAATAAAGAACACGCTGGAACCTGCACTTTGGACATAACAGTCGGCATATTGCTGGTACTTATATCAAGCCCAGATAATAGGTGACGATTTCCTTAAACCCTTTCCTTCGTAACTTGACGGTAGGCGCACGCCAACGCACCGCAGGATATTTGATTTCTGATTCGTTTGTCACGAACCCTACGCGAAGAGGAATTGCATCACCACACAAGTGGGTTTCAGATAAGGTGACCCTGGCTGATTCCAGACCGAAACGTGGATAATGGGGTGAAATCTTTGGCGGCGAGTACTGGTATCCCATGGCAGATCGGGCAGAGCAATTTAGAGAAGCATTCCAAAATTTGCAGCTACAGCCCTTGTTGACGAAGGAAGATCGCGATCGCTTTCGGGTGCCCTATGGCGCCGAGACGTTGGATGAGTGGTTTCTGATGCTTGAAGATTGCACCCCCGCCAACAATCAATTTATCGTTGCGGGACACCGAGGTTGTGGAAAGTCGACGCTGTTAGCAGAGTTTGCAGAGCAGATTGAGGGTGAATATTTTACGGTTTTCTTCTCTATTGCTGATTTAGTAGAACGCTATTCCATCGATCACATCACGATCCTATTCACCATTGGCATTCAGCTTCTGGAAAAGGCGGTGGAGAATGATCTCGCCATTGAGCAAAAAATAGAGCAAAAGTTTAAAGATTGGTTTAAGGATCGAGTGACCATTGAAGAAACTTCGGTGGCGATGGAGGGGAAAGTAGGAGCTAATTTTTTTGGATGGATTAAGGGGGAAGTTAAAAGTAATTCCCAAGTGCAAGAGCAAATTAAAACCACGTTTACTCGTAATCCTCAAGACTTAATTGAGACTATTAATAATCTTGCTCGAGAGATTACGGTAAAGGCAAAGCGACCGATCGTGATGATTATTGATGATTTAGATAAGCTGGATCTTGATCAGGTTAAGCAGATTTTTTATCAAAATTTAAAGTTACTTTTGGAGCCCTATTTTACGGTTATTTATACCATTCCTATCGCTACGATTCGGGATGCGGATTTGAAAACCTATATTGAATCAGAAACTAATAACTCGATTCGTGTGGTGCCGGTGTAATAACTTTACGCCTAAGATGATAGTCATCGTCTTGATGGACAGCCTGCGGAAAAGTTCTTTGGCACGCTACGAAGCATTTTGCGGTTGCGGTTGCCGGAGGATTTGATTGAGGAGGAGGTGGCGCAACGGCTGGTGCTTTATAGCGGTGGGGTGAATCGAGAGTTGATTCGGATTGCTGGAAAGTGTTGTCAGTTAATGCGGTTACGAATGAGGCGATGGTAACGGGCTGATAAAGATATTTCTGCGGCGAAAATTGATAGTGAGGTTTTGCAGGAAGCTTTGGATTCTTTGCGCAATGAAATGGCAATTACCCTAAGCAAAGAAGATCGGAAAATCTTGGGGGAAACTTATTCGAGTTATCATCCTGATGACCCGAAGCAGGATGCTTTTTTGAGTTTGTTGCACAATTTGTATGTGATTGAATATCGTAATAATGAAAGTTGGTATGACGTTAATCCCCTATTGATCGATCAGCTCAATATTGAGGGGGCTGATGTGGTGGGGTTTGATCACGATGTGTGACGATAGTTCGTTAGAGATTCGACCTAGTTTCCTTGAAACGATCGCCCAAAAGAACGGGTATTGTTTCGATGAATTGATGGCCTCGTTGGAGTTGGGATTGGGGTCGTTTCAGATTTTTATTGCTAGTTGCGATCCCGATTTGCAGCGGCTGGATATTGTGGAGCGCTACGAACGGGAGTTGGGGGACGGGGTGTTGCGTGTGCGGACGACTCTGGACCGGGATGAGCCGAGTTTGCAACGGGCGATCGCCACCGCATTGGAAGGGATAAAAACGGGGGACGGGCGCGAGGGGGTGGTGACGGTGATGGGGGCGGAGGCGTTGGATGGGTTATTGGATGATGAGGGGCGGTAAAAGATGATGCGGGTCTCGCCTTGCCGGCTTCTGGTGGTGGTTGATGGTGTATTGGATGATGAGGGGCGGTTGAAGCGGTGTTTTGGCTATTTGCAGTGGACGCGGGAAGGATTACGACAGTTTGCGATGCCCATTGTGTTTTGGGTGCCGTCGCGGTTGCGGGAAAAGATGGTGCGGGGTGCGCCGGATTTTTGGAGCTGGCGCGATGGGGTGTTTGCGTTTGAATCAGAAACTGTGGTTCTGGGGCAAAGTGGCATTGTAAATGGCGAGGGAAATAAGGTTACGGGCGACAAGTTTATAACGCCCCCTGGGGATTTATCTGTGGGGGTGAAATTTTCCGTTGAGGAGTTGCGGGCGTCTTTAAAAGAAGCAATTGCTCAGTTTGGAGAGCAAAGCAAACCGGTAGCGGATTTATATCGCCAGTTAGGAAAGCGCTACGAAGCCTATCAAACGCGGGCGGGGTACGGTCAGGCTATTGATTATTTTGACCGCGCCTTAAACTGCTACCGTCAGTTGGAACGCAAGTCCGGTATGGGACAGGTGCTGCTGGATTTGGGCAATACGTTTTATCGACTGAGCCAAAACCGGGAAGCCATTGATTTTTACGAGCAGTCTTTAGGGATTACACGGGAAATCGGCGATCGCAACGGTGAAGCCAAATCCCTAGGCAATTTGGGCAATGGGTACCAATCGTTGGGCG
>CALCTI010000157.1 GCA_937894105.1 uncultured cyanobacterium | reverse complement strand
CAAACAAGGCTAGGGGCTGAAACCCTTACGGCTCTTGACTTAGGGATTCAATTGACGGCAGCCCCTAGAAACGACGGCTAAACACGACGGCTTACAATATGCTCAAAATAAAAGTGTTTGGATGATCATTCGAAAGATAAAAGTTTAGCGTTTTGCTGCTGGGATGTTTGATCAGGTGTTTAAACAGTAGTAAACGGGGGGCAAGGTTGGGACGCTGGTGAGACGCTGGAGCTTGGGACTTGGGGGGGTGATCGCCCAGAAATATCACTGGGAAGGACGACTGGGGATGGATGCTGCAACCTAGGGCGACTGTCCAATTATCTTCAGGGACCCTGCATTTCAAGGAGCATCATGATCTCCGTAAAGCTCCGTAGAATTAACTCCGTAAAAATAATCAAAGGCTGTAAATCTCAACCCTTAAGCCTTGCAGATTTGACGTGCGACAATCTTCTTTGGAAGAACACTCAGCAAAGAACCCGGCTCGGGGGCAAGACTCTACTGAAAAGTGCCGCAACTGGTGACGCCCCCCTAGCTTAAAATAGACAAACCCAGTACGCCAAAGGACGTTACATGACTTTGAGGTTGAGGGGCTCTAGATTTCGTGCCGTGGCAAGCTAGCGCGATTTAGGGACACTTAGCTCAACAGATGGCGCTCATTTGGCACAGGGGCAACCTTTGTGAAACAAGTTGTTAAAGCAAGTTTTATTGACGTCTGCCCCTGCTTTGCGCCTTAAGCCATAATAGGCATGGTTTAAATTGGCGACTCTACCTGTTCATTGACCCCACGAGGCAGGCTATGCTCCACCGCAAAATCTATCAACTTTGCTGCGATGGTCATGAGGTATGTATTTTTTTGCGGGACCAACAGCGCTGGATTGAACGCGCTTGTGTCCTCAATATTGAAGGGGATTTGGTAACCCTGCGTTACGAAACGGACGAGGAAGACGAAACCTGCTCTTGGGAGGAAATGGTTCGCTTGGAAAGTATTGGGTCCGTTACTCGTAAGTTAGCGTCGGTGCCTCGGCGATCGGTGGACCTTTTGGTGTCTGACGATTGCCCGGAGACGGAGCAAATTCACAATCGCTCTGACAACGACGGCGATAAATAAGGGCGGCAATAAAAACCACAGGCTAACGGTGCCCTGGCTCCAATAGCCATTGGGCGATCTGTTTTTGAGTTTTCCAAGTTTTCTAGTACATAACCTGGCTTGGGTCTAATGACTGAGCAAGGTTATTTTTCTGGCTATGGAATTGCGGGGCGGCGGGGCGACGATCGCCGATTTCGACCAAAGGGATCGGCCGCGTCCTCATCCGGGATCCCCGGTAAGGTGCCATCGGGCTGCCCTGGAACAGGAGTATCCAATGGGGTTGGAGCATTGGGTGACTCGTCAAAGCCGGGTTGGGGTTGGGTCTCGAAATCGGAGCCGGGAATCTCAAGCTGGGGACGCTGGGTGGCGAGGGCAACGTGATCGCCGCCTACGGAGCGCAGTAAATCTAGGGTGGTAATGACGTCGCTGTAAAAAGCTGACCGCGAAGCGTAAAAAATAATCTTGCTATCGGGATTGGCACGCTGGAACGCTTGCAGGTCGCCCAATAACTGTTCAACGGCGATCGCCTCTCCATCCCAATACAACTGCCCCGACGGACTCAGGGCAATCACCACATTGCTTTTAGTTTGGGGTGCACTAGTGGAAGCTTCCGGTAAATCTACCTCGATCGCCTGCTGTCGCGTTAGGGTCACCGCCGCCAAAATAAAAAACGTCAGAATGCAAAAAATAACGTCAATCAACGGCAGGATCTCAATGCGTACGTCCTCGCCGGGGGAGTCTAAATTAATTTTCATCGCTGATTTTTTCCCTAATCTTCATCCTCGTCGTCTTCGTCGTCCTCGTCGTCTTCGTCGTCCTCGTCGCCAGCCATGGATAACCCCGTGGGCTCTTGCCCCGCCCACTTTTGACGATAAAGCAGCTCTAGCTCGTTCCCAACCCGGCGAAATAGTTTGATCTGCTGCAATAAAATGCCTTGGAATAGGCGATAAAACGCCAAATTGATAATGGCAATAATCAATCCTGTGGCAGTGCTGACCAGAGCATCGCCAATGCCGCCGGTCACCCCAGCCCCTGCATCAGTGCCAATATCCCCCAGTTGCAGGGAGCCCAGGGAGTCAATCAAGCCCAGCACGGTGCCCAATAGACCCAGTAGGGGCGCGAGGGCGATCGTGGCTTCGAGGATTTTCTCGCCCTTGCGCATGGACGTCAGCTCTTCATCGGCTGCGGTTTCCAACGCCAGCTTAAACACCTCTGGATCCGGTTCCTTCAGTTTGAAGGGCGCTGCGAGGAAACGACCGATGGGCTGCTTTTTGGATTTCTTGGCGATCGCAGCTCCGCCCTCCCAATCCCGCTTCACCGCATCCAGAACGCGATCCACAATGGCCCGCTCATTCAGCCAGATTTTGATCCAAAAGGCGCACCGCTCCACCACGGTGCCCAAAGACAGAACCGACAGGA
>CALCTI010000156.1 GCA_937894105.1 uncultured cyanobacterium | reverse complement strand
CGAGTACCGTGCGCGGCAGGGGCAATGTCGTTATTGGCTTGTGGGGCTGGGCGTGTTTGGGTTGAGGTTTGCCCACGGCACCCTGGGGGCTCACCTGGGGGGAGATTTTGGCATTCACGTCAGCGCTGACCGGCTAATTCGGGCGGGAATTGACCCTAATACTCAGCTCTAGATTTCCGCTTGGGGGCAGTTTGTTGCGCCGCGATCGCCCCATTGCCGCGCCGTTTCTATTTAGGACTTGGCTAAGGGAAATGAATCGACGAACGATCTTAATTTTAAGTGGACTAGCGGGGTTGGACGCCGTGGTTAGCCTGTGGGTTGGGCAGCAGTCCTATAGCTGGATGCCCCCTCAGGCGTCGGCGGAGGCGGTGCTGGTGGATAACCTGTTCAGCTTTATGACCACCCTGGGCAGCCTGATCTTTTTTGGAGTGATGGGGACGCTGCTGTATTCGATTATTTTTCAGCGGGCGGCTAAATACGACGCCAGCGACGGTCCTCCCATTGAAGGGATTCTGACCTTGGAGGTGGTTTGGACCATTATCCCCATTGTGCTGGTGATTTGGATTGCGGGGGTTAGCTACCAAACCTATACCCGTATGAATATTCTCGGCAAAATTGATACGCCCGAGCTGGGCAGTCCTACGTTGTCGGCTCAGGTGGATTCGGCTGCGGGGGGCGATCGCCCCGTGAATCAACCTATTGAGGTGCGATCGCGCCAGTGGGCGTGGGAATTTCATTACCCCGACGCCAACGTCAGCAGCACCGAGCTACACCTACCCATCAACCAGCGAGCCAATTTACTGCTGACCTCCGAGGATGTGCTTCACGGGTTTTACGTCCCCGCTTTTCGGGTCAAACAAGACGTGGTTCCTGGTCGAGAAATTGAATTTGCTTTTACTCCCATTCGCGAAGGGCGTTATCGACTGCGGGACTCGGAATATAGCGGCACCTATTTCGCTGCCAACCAAACCAACGTGGTGGTAGAGTCCGCCGATGACTATCAGCAATGGTTAGCCGCCGCCGCTGCCACGCCCCCCACCCCTGCGGAGAATGTGGCGTTTCAAGAATATAGCCGCAGCGTCGCCGCTGGAAATAACTTGGGCTGGAAAACTGTGGAGCCTGCTCCAGCCCCCGTGGTGAATTTCGCGGGCTCAGACACCGATCCCCACGAATAACTCTTTTACAAATAGCGCTCCCGCCGATAACACATCCCTACGAATCCCCCATGAGCAACGCTACCCTTCCCGCCAATCTCCCCACCCAGCAGCCCCAACCGGGCGCGCCGGATAATTGGCGAAGGTTTTTCACCTTCAGCACCGACCACAAGGTGATCGGCATTCAGTATATTGTCACCGCCTTTGTATTCTTCCTCTTTGGCGGGCTGCTCGCGATGGTGATGCGCGGCGAGCTGATTACCCCCGAAGCGGATCTCGTGGATCGCACGGTTTATAACGGGCTCTTCACCATGCACGGCACCATCATGCTGTTCATGTGGACCTTTCCCATGTTGAACGGGCTGGCGAACTATTTGGTGCCCTTGATGATTGGGGCGCGAGATATGGCGTTTCCCAGATTGAACGCGGCGGCATTTTGGATGGTGCCGGTGTTTGGGGTAATTCTTACCGTGAGCTTTTTTGTTCCCGGTGGTCCGTCCCAGTCCGGCTGGTGGGCTTATCCGCCGGTGAGTTTGCAAAATCCCACAGGCAATCTGATTAATGGACAGGCCTTGTGGATTCTAGCCGTTGCCCTGTCGGGGATTTCCTCGATTATGGGGGCGGTGAATATCGTCACCACTATCCTGCGGATGCGGGCACCGGGGATGGGCTGGTTCAAAATGGCGGCGGTTTGCTGGACGGTGATGGCGGCACAGTTGAA
>CALCTI010000155.1 GCA_937894105.1 uncultured cyanobacterium | reverse complement strand
CCCAAAACTTTGACGGCAACGGCTTAGGGGGCTTTCATCGATGGTGGTCGGGGGTTGCCTGATACGGTTTAGGCTGCTCCCTGGGGCGTTAGAGGTAGGGTGATATTAAAAGTGGTGCCCGTGCCCAGCTCTGAGGTGCAGGTAATGGTGCCGCCGTGCTTTTCGGCAATCACCTGGTGGGCGATCGCCAACCCCATGCCCGTTCCTTTACCAGCGGGCTTGGTGGTGTAAAACATTTCAAAAATACTATCCAGTCTTTTGCTGTCGATACCGGTTCCCGTGTCGGTAATGGTGATCGCCACCTGTTCTCCCGATAGGCTGGTGGTGGTCAAAGTAATTTGTAGGGGCTGGTCACTACTGGCTGGGTCAGCACCCCATGCCGCATCAGTGGCATCAATGGCGTTGTTGAGCAAATGCATAATCACCTGATTAAACTGTCCGGCATAGCATTTTACCGGCGGTAAAGGGGCGTAGTTTTCCACCAGCTCAATTTCTGGGCGATTGCTTTGGGCACATAGGCGCGATCGCAAAATGGTTACCACGCTTTGGATGCTTTCATTCAGGTCAATGGACTTCCATTCCGCCTCATCCAGTCGTGTAAACAGTCGTAGGGATAGGACAATTTCTCGAATTCGCTCGGACCCGGACCGCATGGATCCCAGGAGCTTGGGCATATCCTCTCGCAAGAATTCAATATCAATGTCTTCTGATATTTCCTGCACCTTAGGACTTTGGGGCGTTTCGCCGCTTTCATAAAGAGACAACAAAGTCAGTAAGTCCTTTAGCTCTTGACCAATGTGGATTAGGTTGCCGTAAATATAGCTGACGGTGTTGTTGATTTCATGGGCTACCCCTGCCGCCACCTGACCCAGCAAAGACATTTTTTCCGTTTGCACCAGTTGAGCCTGGGTGTGCCGCAGTTCCTCTAAGGTGCGCTGCAAGACCTGGGCTTGCCCCTGGGCTTGTGCGGCGTTTTCCGCCAGTTCACGGTTCCGCATAGCCACTCGCTCAATCAAGGTATCCAGCGATCGCGCCAAAATCCCCACCTCCGTTTCCCGGTGCAGCTCCCCCACCACCGGCATTACCCGCTCATGAAATTCCCCCGTTGCCGCCGCCCGTTCCGCCACCGCCGCCGCTTCTATTAAAGGACGGGTAACCTGTCGAGTGACCACCAGGGCAATCCCCCCTGCCACCAGCGACGCTACCAGCAGGCTTAGCAGAATAATTGCCTTCTCCAACCCTTGGTTATTTTCCAGGTCCTCCTCCGCCTGCTCCAACTTACTGTAGGTGGCCACCATCAACGGCAGCAGTAACTGAGTTCGTCGGTCGAGCTGCCTTTCCAGCTCCATCGGGTCCTTGGGGAGGTCGGACGCGGCGGCAGGGGCGCTAAATATATCGGGGAGTTGGGCGTGGGCATAGGCTTCCAGAATGGCTAAACTTTGGTTCGCCAACACCAGTAGCCGTTCCTTGGGCGCCGCTAACCATAGGACTGGCTCGTCATTGAGGTACTGTTCCAGCTCCCTGACCAATTGCCTAGAACTGGCGATCGCCAGGCGCACATCTTGCTGTAAGAGCTGGCGTTTTTGGGGCAACTCTTCCGGGGGATGATTGAGCTGGAGAATGGCAACGTGACCCGTTTGCAGGTTTTGGTACAGCCCCCCTACAATTCGATCCTGGGTTGCCGCATCGCCAACGGCCATCACTCCCATCCCCTGCACGTGGTCCGTAATAATGAGTCCGGCGATGGAACCAATGGCCCCAGCCGCGATCGCCACCACATAGCCCACAGCGATTTTCTTTCCCAGCCGCCAGCGATTAATGTCTTGGCGCGTCGGAATAATCCATAGCCGCCCCTATTGATGACGCAGTCCGTCG
>CALCTI010000154.1 GCA_937894105.1 uncultured cyanobacterium | reverse complement strand
AGCAGGCCTCTACCTAGCGCCTGGCCCCTTCCAGAGACTTGGTCAACATCCCCGATCCAATGGGCATATCCTCCTCAACGCCGAACGCATTCATGAGTCCAGCCACGCGATCGCCCCCAAAGATACGCAGCAAATTATCCTGCAGGCTAAGGAAAAATCGGGTGGATCCAGGGTCACCCTGGCGCCCCGCTCGACCGCGCAACTGGTTATCAATACGTCGAGACTCGTGGCGCTCAGTGCCAATCACATGTAAACCACCCAGCTGAATCACCTTGTCGTGCTCCACGTCGGTGAGGGACTCGTAAGTTTCACGCACGGCGCTAATGGCTTCCCGCAGCTGTTGGATGATGGGATTATCGGTGGGGGCTTTTTCTGCGGCGATCGCCACCATCTCCTCCGCCTCTAGCTCCGACATGGACTGGAGTCCATATTCCTTAACGGCTGCATCCACCGCATCCTTCAGCAATTGCTCCGTTTCCGAGGACAACTCCGTTGGGAAAATATCTGCGGACACTTTCCAAGTCTTTTGCTTTTTATCGTCGCCAAAACCAGCAGACTTTTTACGGCTGCCAATGCCGGGAACGCTAACCGCGAGCTCATCCTCTTCCGGCTTAACGATTTTGGGCATAAAGTATTCCCGCACCTTGAGCCTCGCCATATAGTCAGCGTTGCCCCCGAGGATAATATCCGTACCCCGTCCTGCCATGTTTGTGGCGATCGTCACTGCACCGCCGCGCCCCGCCTGGGCCACAATTTCCGATTCCCGCTCCACATTTTCTGGCTTAGCATTCAGCAGATTATGGGGAATTTCTAGCTGAGACAGCAGGTCAGACAGCACCTCAGATTTTTCCACGCTGGTCGTACCCACCAATACCGGTCGCCCGGTCTCGTGCATTTCGGCACATTCCTGTGCTACCGCAGTCCACTTCGCCTCTTCGCTCTTGTAAACCATATCGGCCACGTCCTGGCGAGCGTTGGGCTCATGGGTAGGAATAATCGTAACTTCCAGAGTGTAAATCTTCTCAAATTCCGCCTCTTCTGTCTTCGCGGTACCCGTCATCCCTGCCAGTTTGGGATAAAGCAGGAAGAAGTTTTGGTAAGTGATAGACGCCAGAGTTTGGGTTTCCTTTTGAATATCAACCTCTTCCTTTGACTCGATCGCCTGATGCAATCCATCACTCCAGCGCCGCCCCGGCATCACCCGCCCGGTAAATTCATCGACGATAACCACTTCGCCGCCGCGCACAATATAGTTAACGTCCTTAACAAATAATTCTTTCGCCTTAACCGCATTGAAAACGTAGTGGGCCCAAGGATCCTTCGGGTCAAATAGATCTGCCACGCCTAAAGCTTCCTCCGCCGCAATAAAGCCCTCGTCAGACATGATGACGGTGCGTGCTTTTTCGTCCACTTCATAGTGGTCTTCGTTCACCAAACGCCGCGCCAACTCCGCCGCCGTCACGTACTTCTCCTGGGGACGCTCCACCTGCCCGGAAATAATCAGGGGCGTGCGAGCTTCGTCAACGAGTACCGAGTCCACCTCGTCAATCACGCAATAGTTAAACGGACGCTGCACCAGCTCATTACCGCTGCCGGCCATATTGTCCCGCAAATAATCAAAACCCAGCTCGCTATTGGTGGCATAGGTAATATCGCAGGCGTAGTTGCGGCGGCGCTCTTCGGGGCTCATACCCTGCTGGATCAAACCAACGGTCAAGCCCAAAAAGCGGTGTACCTGTCCCATCCACTCCGCATCTCGGCGAGCCAGATAGTCGTTAACGGTCACCACATGAACGCCACGACCGCTAAGGGCGTTGAGGTATGCAGGCAAGGTGGATACCAGGGTCTTACCTTCCCCAGTTTTCATTTCGGCAATTTGACCGTTGTGGAGCACAATGCCGCCTAGCACCTGCTCATCATAGTGGCGCATGCCCAGGACTCGCTTTGCCGCTTCGCGCACCACAGCAAAGACCTCGGGCAGAATATCGTCAAGAATATCCTCTATCTCGTCGTCGTTGTCTGCCTTATCCAGCTTTTTGCGAAACTCAACTGTTTTATTGACCAACTCTTCATCAGATAGGGGTTGGATGTCCTCTTCTAACAGTTGGGTTTCCGTCACGTCAGGGCGAAACTTTTTCAGTTTCCGCGCGTTGGGGTCACCCAGCAGAGCTTTAAACATGGCAGTGATAGAACTTGGCTAAGAAAAGGTGGAGAACAGGATAAAAAGACGGCGAAAAACGGCGTCTTAGGGTTAGCGACGGAAGTTGCCGTTGCACACGTTTCAAATGATTACAATCCTATCACTGGGACCATCGTTGGAGCGTGGCGCTTTGTGGAGCGATCGCCGAACTTCTCCCATCAGCCCATACAAGCGTTTTGCGCGCAGATTGCTATCGGCGTCCCCTAGCTCTCGCTATTTTTTTAGATTGCTTTTGGGATTTCCCCGTCAAGATTCCAGCGTTGCCACGCCCCAGTCTTCTGGATCCCCTGGGTCTGAGCTAGGGCGATCGCCCCACACCGTCGCAACCCACTGGGCAAACTGGTCATCATCAAGCTGGTCCAGTGCCCGCTGGACGATCGCCCCATAGGCTCCAGCAGAGTGGGAAAACTCGATGGGCATGGCCACCTGGCTAATGCGCTCTAATAATTCCGCCATTTCCATACGCCAGCGATTTTGATGGGCGGTTAGAACGGTTAAGGTGCGTTGGATAGCTTTAGTTTGGAATTCTAGGGAGCAGGTGGGCGATCGCTGCAATGCCGTTGAATTTATAGGTGGCTTAAAAGGCGACGGTTTAAAGGGCGATTGAGACCTGTTTGATTTACTGGATCTAAACGATTTTGCCAATGCCTGTGGCGACGGGCTTGGTTCTGGTATGGACCCCATTGTGGTACCCCGCGTTTCTAAATCCTGCGCTTTTACTTTTCAGGTCAAGACAGTCCCCATTTTCAAGGCATTTTTTTGATCCCGCGAACGCTGGTGATATCCCGCCACAAAACCCAATGACCATTTACAAACCCTGGTATTTGTTTGCAGTCACAAAAGTCTTGCTCCACCAACTGTCACAATGATAGAAATTCGCCACACTGAGACCGATAGAAACTGGTTTAAATCCCTACGCGATTACCAAACAAAAGCGCAAAGGCGAGTGCTCAAAATTTAATGTTCAAAAGCTAACGCCTAAAAATTAATGCTCAAAAATATTGTCGTAGTGCATTAAATCCAGGGTGACGATAGTGGGCAAGCAATCGAAACAGTCCTGGGCCAGTTCGGTGCGCTCTTCCCGCTCCAGCATCATTTCTAGCTTCTCTTTGGCGGCGATCAAATAGCGCACGTCGTTGCTGGCATATTCCAATTGTTCGTCCGATAGGGCCATGGCGTTTCCCCAGTCGGAGGATTGGGCACCTTTGTCCAGTTCTACCCCTGCCAGTTCTTCCACCAGGGCTTTTAAGCCGTGTTTGGGGCTGTAGGTACGCACCAGTTTGCTGGCAATTTTGGTGCAGAATACCGGGCTGGCTTCGATATTAAGGTGGTACCAAAGGGTGCCCACGTCAAAGCGGGCAAAATGAAAGATTTTGGTGCTGTCGGGGTTTTCTAAGACCGCTTGTAGGTTGGGCGCTTCTTCCTGCCCTCGCTCGATGCGCACCACGCTCACCTGTCCGTCGGGATCACAAAGCTGTATTAAACACAGACGATCGCGCCAAGGTCTCAATCCCATCGTTTCCGTATCCACCGCCAACTCACCAGCGCCCAGATAGGTATCACGAGCGATCGCCGACAAATCTCCATCGAACACTTGAAAATCGCCCAGTGCAGAAGCCATGGTCTAAATCCTGTATCGTTAACTGCCTAACTTGAAGCCTTCCAAGAATAACCCGTACATCAGCCCAACTTTCAGCAAGTTCAACGCCGTTATCCAAGGACGGCGAGTGGGGGTTGGAGGAGCAGGATCCAGCGATGGGCGGGTGATGGGTAATTGGGGCGATCGCTGCCCCTCGCGACGATAATGGACCCAGCTAACTAATTCGCACAGGGCAATCAGCACCGCCGTGACGCTCATATCCCACACTGCCGCCTGACCGGCCGTGGTCACCGCTGCCCCCGCCAGAAAAAATCCCAGCAGCAACGCAAATCCTTGAATAGACGTACGTCGCCAAGGATTTTCCAGCCATCCGTTAAGCTGGCGAGCACTGGCGGCAATAAGATTATTGAGGCGCGTATCTTGCATGGTCTTCGCCGTCCTAACTTGCCAATTGTCGCAATCTTTTATCGCAACTTTTCATCGCAATTCTGTCTAGTGCCTTCTAACTACAATCCGTTTCCTGTCGATATATCGCTGGATATGCCCCCCCAGAATAAATCTAATGGTCTCCCATCGTCCCGTGCTTTAGCCACTGTTTCTACGAAAAACCGGTCTGTGGCGATCGCCCTGGCAGGGTTATGGATTGTGGTGCTGTGGAGCAATTAATACCTGTGGCATTTGGGCAGCGTGGGACTGGTGGATGAAACGGAGCCGTTGTTTGTGGAAGCGGCGCGGCAAATGACCGTCACCGGCGACTGGATTACCCCCTATTTCAATGGAGAAACTCGCTTTGATAAGCCACCGCTGATTTATTGGGGAATCGCCGCTTTCAATAGCATTGTCGGCGTTAATGAATGGTCGGCGCGGCTCCCGTCGGCCTTATCAGCGTTGGTGTTAATGGGGGGCAGCTTTTGGACAATTTGGAAATTTGTGCCCGCTGTTGACCCAATGGAACCGGGGCGCGATTCCTCCACGGCACTGTTACAAAAAACACTGGCACACTGGGGGTTGGACGGACGGTGGTGGGCGGCGGCGCTGGGGGCAGCCATTATCGGACTGACGCCGGAAACCATTGTGTGGGGGCGTGCCGGGGTGTCCGATATGCTCCTGAGCGCTTGTATTGGCGTCAGCTTGTTCGCCTTTTTCTGGGGTTATGCCACAGCGGAGCGATCGCCGAAAATGGGCTGGTACTGGGTGAGCTATGGGGCGATCGCCCTGGGAATCCTCGCCAAAGGTCCCATCGGCTTTGTGCTGCCCGCCCTAATTATTTTTTGCTTTGGGCTGTATTTGGGGGAACTGGGCATCATCTGGCGCGAAATCAAGCCCTGGCGTGGTCTGGCGCTTATTTTAGCCCTCTCCCTGCCCTGGTATGTGGCGGTCACCACCGTCCACGGGCAAACCTATATTGACTCGTTTTTCGGATACCACAACTTTTCCCGTTTTACCCGGGTAGTTAACCAGCACGCCGCCCCTTGGTATTTCTATTTCATCGTCGTCGCCGTGGGATTTTTGCCCTGGTCCGCGTTTTTGCCCTGGAGTCTAGCTCGGCTGAATTTGCTCCAACGAAGCCACTGGATTAGTCGTTCCCGGGGCGATCGCCTCAGACTTTTCGCCGGTTTTTGGCTGATCGCTATTTTCGGATTTTTCAACATCGCCGTCACCAAGCTGCCCAGCTACGTGCTGCCCGCTATGCCCGCCGCCGGAATCTTAGTGGCTTTTCTGGTGCGCGATATTTGGACCGGCAACTGGGACACCAAGGCTCCCTTACCGCGACCGGGCACCCGCCATCCGCTGCGCCCCACCAAAACCTGGGGATTTCACGCCAGCCACTGGACCCTCGTGGGCACCTTCGCCTTGCTAACCGTCGGTTTTATCGCCTCCCCCCTGTGGCTGCCCACCATTCGCGATCCCGATATGCCCAACATTGCGATCGCCCTAACCCAATCGGGTTTACTCCCCCGCGCCACGGTTATTTTCGCCGTTGCCGCTGTGGTGAGCGCGGTGGTGGTGCTTTGGGATCGCGATCGCCACCTGCCCCTAATTACCGGAATCACGCTGGTTATATTTTTCGCGACCACCGCCATCCCCTTGATTTTTCTATTGGACAGTCAACGGCAACAGCCTCTGCGAGAAATATCAGCGGCAGCGGTACAAACCCGCCAGCCCAATGAACCGCTAGTCATGGCCGGCTTCAATAAACCCAGCATGGCGTTTTATACCCAACAGCCCATGCACTTTTTCAAACGCCTAACCGATGCCCAGAAGGCGCTGGCTCCGCCTGCCAGGCCCGAACCAAGAACGACTCCAAGCGGAACAGGCGAAGTCAGCGACACCGTGCTGCTGGTGGTTAGCAATAACAAGTACGAAGATGCGAATTTAACGGCGATTTCCACAAGCGACTCCCTCGCCCGCGCCGGGGCATATCGTCTATTACGCATCCCCCGCTTCGACCTTGCCAGCCATCAACCCCCGCCAGATAAGTAACTTCACCCAAATAAAGACCCAAAAATAGCGATAGCGCCCAAGCCCATAACCTTTACTTTGGTTACGCACTTAGGCGCTGACTAAAACTATAACTTTCGGAGCTTTTTTTAAGTAATCAATACCTATAATAAACCTCTACTTATTCCATCCTAAATCACGCTGAGATTCATGATTCGGATCACCCGAAAAAGGCTGCATTCCGGTCGCAGGATAGTTATCATCACTAGGGGAAAACAATCGCGCCGTTGCTTCCAAAAGATATTGGGTTGCGCCCTGCACAGACTGAATAATATTCATAGGTCCACTTACCTCTTATGAGACCGACTTTTTAACTCAATCAATCTATAGTCAATTCATCCATTAACGAGACAGTCAGCGATCGCTGAGCATATCGTTTGTGGAGCGTTGGCAAAGCCAATAGTGCAATTCTAGATTTGGCAGACTGTTGCAACGTGCCTTGTTTTTTATTGAACTGACCCATAGATCATTGTGTTCTAGATCATCACTATAGAAGACATTTTTAACGATTCGCACAGCAGCCAACTCCGCCGCAATTTAACGGTTTAAACCATCAGAAAAACGGTGCAAAACCGACGCCAGATGAGGGTAAAAGCAAGTTTGATTACTATTTAGCATCGTTACGCCGCCGCTATCAAAGCGTTATTGAAGGGGCAGTGCCAGATTACATTCCCGAACTGGCTTTGGCGACCCCCCAGTGGTTCGGTATTAGCGTTGCTACTGTTGATGGTCGATATTTTGAAGTGGGTGATTATTCTCGTTCGTTTACGATTCAGTCTATTTCTAAAGCCTTTGTTTATGGCTTGGCTTTGGAAGATCACGGACGAGATTATGTGCAATGTAAGGTTAGCGTTGAACCCACTGGTGAGGCGTTTAATTCTATTATGTTGGATCAGTCCACCAACCGCCCCTATAACCCCATGGTAAATACCGGGGCGATCGCCACAACGGACATAATTAAAGGCGCGAATCCTACGGAACGATTAAAGCGTATTTTAGAAATGATTCGGCGCTATACGGGTCATAATCACGACGTCAATATGCCGGTATTTTTGTCAGAGCGCACCACCGGAAATCGTAACCGGGCGATCGCCTATTTAATGCTGAATTTCGGCATGGTGACTGAGCACATTGAAGAAACTTTGGACCTATATTTTCAACAGTGTGCAGTGATGGTGACGGCCCACGACCTAGCCACCATGGCGGCGACGCTGGCCAATGGTGGCGTCAACCCGGTGACGGGAGAGCGGGCGTTGGATGAACGCTATGTGCAGGACGTGATTAGCGTGATGTTTACCTGTGGTATGTATAACCACTCGGGGTCTTGGGCGTGCAAAGGGGGGCTGCCGGCGAAAAGTGGGGTGGGTGGCGGTATTACGGCGCTGGTGCCGGAGAAGCTGGGCATTGGTGTGTTTTCACCGCCCCTGGATGCGCGGGGCAACAGCGTGCGGGGGGTCGGCGTTTGCCGAGATTTGGCTAACGATTTTGGACTGCACGTTTTTGATATCGCTAAGCCTGATCACGATTTGGAAGCGTTTATGGCTACGCAGGGGGCTGACTCCTCTGACTCGCCTGATTTAATGTGGGATAAGACTTGAGGTGGGGCGGGATCAGGAGATCGCACATTATTACTGCGTCATTTGGGCTTAACCAACGGATTTGCCACTCATGCTACAACCCGCCAATCTTGAGCCCGTTGCTGTATTTCCCACATGGTTGCATAACGCCCCTGGCTCGCTAGCAACTCCCGATGTGATCCCCGTTCGATGACTTTGCCGTCCTCTAGGAAGAGGATTAAATCGGCGGCGGCGATCGTGGAAAGGCGATGGGCAATTACAATCACCGTTTTGTCTACCACCAACTGATTGATCGCATCTTGTACCGCCACTTCGCTTTCGGTGTCTAACGCGGAAGTGGGTTCGTCAAGCAAGACGATGGGGGCGTTTTTCAGCATGGCGCGGGCAATGGAAAGACGTTGACGCTCGCCGCCGGACAGGGCTCCGCCGATGTCGCCAATACGGGTGTTGTAGCCCTGGGGGAGCCGGGCGATAAAGTCGTGGCAATTGGCGGTGCGGGCAACGGCTTCCACTTCGGTATCAGTGGCGTCGGGCTTTGCCATGCGGATGTTGTTGAGGATGGTGTCGTCTAACAGGTATACGTCCTGAAAAACAACGGAGATGGCATGCATCAGATGGGCAGGATCGACCTCCTGGATATTGACATCACCGATGCGAATTGCTCCGGCGTGTACATCAGCATAGCGGCTAATGAGGCGAGAAATGGTTGTTTTGCCGCTGCCGGAAGGACCCACTAGCGCTGTGAGCGATCGCGCAGGAGCCTTAAATGAAACCTCTTGGAGCGCCCACTGGGTTTGGTCGTCGTAGCGAAAGTAAACTTGGTCAAAGTGAATATCGAAATGGGTCAGCACGGCTGGGGATGAGGGCGCTGGCAATGCCGGAATAGCCATTATGGTTTCGATGCGCTCCAGACCCACTTCCATGAGATCGAAAACGCTGGTGAGGCTGACTAGCTGAGTAACCGGTTCAGTAAATCGCATCGCAATGATAATCAGCGCCAGTAAAGCGGGCGTAGATAAAGTGCCTTGCAAAATAAATAGAACCCCCAAGCCAATAATGGCTAGAATTCCGATCTCAACCAAGGTCGCCATTGTGATCGTTGGCAAACTAGCAAGACGTTGCCCTTGTTGTTGAACGGTTCTTTGCCATTCCAACGCTGCCTGGAGCCTTTGGGAGCGTTTCCCTACTTGATTGTTAGCGCGCAGAACCGGTAATCCCTGGGCATATTCCACCATCCGTGAAGCCGCGTCAGCATTGGCATTGACCATTTTACGCAGGCTGGTTTGAGAGCGCGATCGCATCTGTCGATAAATGGGCACCGCCAGCGGAAAAAAAATTAGTAGAGCGACGGCTAACCGCCAAGCAATGATCACAGTGAAAAGTACTACAACTGCCGGCACTACCACTGTCTGGATCACCAGGGTTGCCAGACTGCCGATCCACATCACCAGCTCGCTCACGTTTCCACTCATGACGACATTTAAATCGCCAGATTGACGCTGATTCAACACTTGCAGTGGAATACGCCGCAGCTGTTCACCAAGACGTAACCGTGTTTCATGG
>CALCTI010000153.1 GCA_937894105.1 uncultured cyanobacterium | reverse complement strand
CGAGGAAACCAATTGGTGTCGGCGTCATTGGACCAGTTGGTTTCCTCGGGGGCAGGCTTGGGTTTCCGGGGCGATCGCTTCCCCTCAGCCGATCGCCTCCCCTTAGACTCGCCCCTAGATTCAACGGCGATTTCCCTAGCGGTTTCCTCCGCAATTTTTGTCGCCGCCCCCAGCGTAAATTCCTTGGGGTCCATCGGCGGCGTTGTCCAGGGATCCTCAAGGATGGACCCCTGGGCGATCGCTCCACTCTCGGAAATTAGCAACAACTCAGGGGCGATCGCCGCCATGTCCCAAAAATTTCCATTAACGTCCAGCGCGACCAGCTGGGGCGTTTTAGGCGATGCTTTCGCTTTAGCTGAGGGAGCCACCGATTTTGTAACAGGTTTTTGAACCGATTTTTCAACGGGTTTAGAAGACTCGGTGTTGGTGATTTTCTGCTCCTGTGCCCTATTTTCAGCTTCAAATTTGCGCACTTTCTTACGCTGATAAGCTGGCTGCCCGGTGGCGTTGGGCGCAGTACCCTGACCGCGCTCGAACTTGCGCACATTTTTACGCTGGTAGACCCCTTTACCTGTGGTGACCGGTTGACTCGCCTTTTGGGGCTGAGCCGCTTTAGGCGTCGTCGGTTTTTTCTCCGTGGTTTCAGCTTTTGATGGGGCTTGTTTCGCCTCCGCAGACTGGGTCGTCTGCTCCTCGGGGGGGGCGATCGCGGCGTCGCCTCCTTCCTGCTTGTCTTTCTTCTCTTGCGGTTCAGTCGTTCCCGTTATCTTGAGCTGGAGAGGCGCAGCATTTAAGCCCTGGACCCGCGATCGTACCGCCCCCACCAACGCCATCATTCTCTGCCCCTGGGGCAACGCCACTGTTTCCTCTGCCACTCCCACTCGCAGTTGCAGTACCTGATAGCCCATCGCCCCCAAAAGACCCAAAATCGCCACCTGTCCCAGGGCGATCGCCCCCGTCACCTGCCCCGCACACACCCACAGCACCAGCCCATAAAACAGCCCCGCCCCCGCCAGCGCCACATCATAGCGACGACTCAGCGCTGGAAACACCCACGCCAGCCCATACCAACCCACACTTCCCAGGACGACCAAACCCGCCAACAGCTTTGCCAACATCACATACTCCAAAACCCGCGCAACCTAGACACTCCGCCGTTTACCACCCCCCCAGTGTTCGGTAAATACCCCTTCATGGTAAAGGCGATCGCCAACGATTATAGGAAGCAAGAAACGGAAAAAAATAACGCTCAGGCGGCAGCGCCAAACCCTTCTAGCAATCTAACCTACCGTTTGATTTCAGAAGCGCGATTTCAGAAGCGTAATTTTACGAGTCATTTCTACCTAGCTCTGCTGTAGTTAGATTTGCCAAATCGCTCCCCGTTTTTCGGCTGCCCTCACTGCCTAAGCCAGAACAATCCTGAAAAGATAAACCAGATAACAATCGGAGCACCTTAAAGCATGGCCAAAGTCGTTGGAATTGACCTAGGTACCACCAACTCCTGCGTTGCCGTAATGGAAGGCGGTAAGCCAACCGTCATTGCCAACGCAGAAGGGTTTCGCACTACCCCCTCCGTGGTGGCCTACGCGAAAAATGGAGACCAACTGGTGGGGCAAATTGCCAAACGCCAGGCGGTAATGAACCCGGAAAATACGTTTTATTCTGTCAAGCGCTTTATCGGTAGCCGCTTTGACGAAGTAACCCACGAGACTACCGAAGTGTCCTACGACATACTCAACGTGGGCGGTAACGTCAAAATAGGATCCTCCAATAAAGGCGAACAGTTTGCGCCCGAGCAAATTTCTGCCCAAGTATTGCGCAAGCTAGTGGACGATGCCAGCCAGTACATTGGCGAGCAAATTACCCAAGCGGTAATCACCGTTCCCGCCTATTTCAACGACTCCCAGCGCCAAGCCACCAAAGACGCCGGTCGCATCGCAGGCGTAGAAGTGCTGCGGATTATCAATGAGCCCACCGCCGCTGCCCTAGCCTACGGTTTGGAGAAGCGCGATAACGAAACCATTCTGGTCTTTGACTTGGGGGGTGGTACTTTCGACGTTTCTATTTTGGAAGTGGGCGACGGTGTCTTTGAAGTATTGGCCACCTCCGGTGACACTCACTTGGGGGGTGACGACTTTGACAAGGTGATCGTGGATTACATGGCTGGCGAGTTTATGAGTGCTGAGGGCATTGACCTGCGCAAAGATAAGCAGGCCCTACAGCGTCTGACTGAGGCGGCTGAGAAAGCCAAGATTGAGCTGTCGAGCGTGACCCAGGCGGATATTAACCTGCCGTTTATCACCGCCACCCAGGATGGTCCTAAGCATCTGGATGTGACCTTAACCCGCGCCAAGTTTGAAGAGCTGGCTTCTGAGCTAATTGACCGCAGCCGTATTCCCGTTGAGAATGCCCTGCGCGACGCCAAGCTCAGTAAGACTGAGATTGACGAGGTTGTGTTGGTGGGTGGTTCCACCCGCATTCCTGCCGTTAAGAATCTGGTGCAAAAGGTTCTGGATAAGGAACCGAACCAAAGCGTTAACCCGGACGAAGTGGTTGCGGTGGGTGCTGCGATTCAGGGTGGCGTTCTGGCGGGCGAAGTTAAGGACATTCTGCTACTAGACGTTACGCCGTTGTCTTTGGGTGTGGAAACCTTGGGCGGCGTGATGACCAAGATTATTCCCCGCAACACCACTGTTCCCACCAAGAAGTCTGAGGTATTCTCCACCGCAGCTGATGGTCAAACCAACGTGGAAATCCACGTGCTGCAAGGGGAACGGGAAATGTCTAACGATAACAAGAGCTTGGGAACCTTCCGGTTGGATGGCATTCCCCCGGCGCAGCGTGGGGTGCCCCAAATTGAGGTGACCTTTGATATTGACGCCAACGGTATTTTGAACGTTACGGCGAAGGATAAGGGGACCGGTAAGGAGCAGTCCATCAGTATTACTGGCGCCTCGACTTTGCCCGGTGATGAGGTGGATAAGATGGTCCAGGAGGCTGAGAAGAATGCGGCGGCTGATAAGGAGCGTCGCGAGAGAATTGACCTGAAGAACCAGGCGGATTCTTTGGTATACCAGTCTGAGAAGCAGATGGAAGAGCTGAAGGATAAGCTTGAGGATGCCGACAAGACTGCCGTTGAAGGGGCGATCGCGGCTTTGAAAGAGGCGGTGGAACAGGAAGACTACGATGGCATGAAAGCCAAGACGGAAGAGCTTCAGCAAACCCTATATGGCATCACCAGCAAAATGTACCAAGCGGCTGGCGGTGAGGCTCCTCCGGAAGGCGCAGCGCCTGGCGGTGCTCCTGGCGACGAGGCTCCTGATGGCGCTCCCAGTGGTTCCGCAGATGACGATGTTATCGATGCTGAGTTTTCTGAAAGCAAGTAGCAAGCCAATGGTTTGAGAACCATTCAAGACCAAGTGGATTGATCCTTTGCCTGGATAAGGTCCTGGATTAACCACTACAGTCCCGTCATTAATTTGGCGGGGCTTTTTTCTGTGCTTAATTGTTTCTGTGGGGAAAAGGAGGGTTGGAAATCTTCAGGTTATGCTAGGCGTGACCTGTGCTCTACCGAGGTTTAATGATGGCTGAAACCTTCGCTCAACAGCGCGATCGCCTCATCCAAACGGCAAAAGAAACGGAAGCAAAATTGCCGGTTCGCAATGACAAATGTAAATCGCGATTTTGGTTTCAGAGCGGCCCCACGGAATATGTGTACTTGTTTTTCCACGGGTTTACTGCCGCGCCTTACCAAAGCGAAGTGATGGGCAATGAGCTTTCAAAGGCAGGTTACACCGTATTGTCGCCCCTAATGCCAGGGCACGGGGTTGCTGGGGATTGGGATTTTGAGCAGTTTCCACCGCGTCCAGTTGATGCCCCTGTGTATCATTCTTTTGGGCTTCAGTGGTTAGAAGAGGCGAAAAAGTTAGGGGAAAAAGTCATTATTGGCGGGCTGTCGGGCGGGGGCACCCTGTCCGCTTGGTTGGCGTTAAATCGATCGCAAGATATTTACCGAGCGATTTTATATGCTGCTTATCTAAGCTCCAGCAATAGGGTTGTAGACCTATTTATCCAGCGAGGAAAAGGGGGATTTTCTTGGGACCAAAGGGTTAAAAAGTATCGCCCTGGCTATAACTTTTTTGCAATTCCCGCGTTGGCAACGTTTTTGGATATGGGGACGGAGGTGTTAAAGCAGGATGCCAAGGGCCCCTGCTCGCCAATTTTTGTGATTTCCAGCGAAAGCGATCGCGCCGTAGGCAACGGTGATCATCGGCGTTTATTTGAGGATGTCAATTCCTATCAGCCGTTAGCGTGGTACCTGATTTTCGACCGGGTTCACGATATTCCCCACACCATGATGGTGCCGTCGGAGGGCATGGATCAGGCATTTTTGCTCACCCGATTAACGCGGGCATTTGTGGAAAGTTCGGTGACCTGGGAAGAGGTACGGGCGATCGCCACAAAATTAGACCGCAGCACCACATTTGAGCAAACGGTAGAGCAACTCAACCTGAAAAATAAAGTGTCCGGCGATATGAATGCCGCCATGACCATGTTTGATAAGCGCAGTTTGGTGACTGAAGGCGAGTAGGCTTTAAGGAGTAACAATGACCCCTTGGCTTTCGCGAGCAAATCGGTCCACGGCACAGATGGCGTAGCGCCCAGAGCTCAGACCAATTGAGCGCACGTCAGGGGGCAAGATTTTTACCAAATCCCAGCTGTCGCCCACCTGTTTGTATACGGTCCAGAGGCGCACTCCAAATTGCCCGTCCCATTGCACCTGACCGCCGCTTTCGCTAGTGATTTTAGGCGGGTCCAACGGGTCTACGCTAGTGGGATTGAGGACCGGAGGCAGGGCGAGGGTGTTGTAAATATTCCGTCCCAGGCGATCGCCAAAGCCATTGCGATTTTCCATAATCGGGTCGGTATTGTAGAAAATATTGCCCACAGAATTTTCGTTGCGGCTGCGATCGCGAGATAACCCAATTTGTTTTTCAAACTCGGTCACGGACCACCCGGTGGACCCTAACTTCACCAGATTATTGCCCGTAATTACCGGAATTTTGCCCTGCCCGTTTTTACGGCTGAGGCTGCTCCACCAATCCAACAAAGTGCGATAACTTTGCCCCGTTTGGTCAATACGCCAATACAGCTGGGGCGCAATATAGTCCACCCAACCCTGCTGCACCCAATATTTTGGGTCGGCAAATAGGGCGTCGTACTGGCTTAGCCCCTTAATGCCCGTCGGTTCGCCGGACTTGTAAATACCGAAGGGGCTGATGCCAAAGGCCACGTGGGGTTTCAGGTTGCGAATGCCCTTGGCAAGCTGCTCCACCATGCGGTTGACGTTGTGTCGTCGCCAGTCTTCGATGGTACGCCCGCCGCCCCAGGCGTAGTAGGTGCCGCGATCGGGAAAATCGGTGTCGGAAACGGGATACGGGTAGAAATAATCATCCAGGTGCACCCCATCAATGTCGTAACGTTTCACCACGTCCATAATCACTTCGTAGGTGCGATCGCGCACGGTGCGCAATCCAGGATCCATCCATCGCTGGGTGCCATAAGTGTGGACCGCATCGGGCATGGTGGCTTCAATGTGGGGAGCCACACCCTTCGGTGCATTGGTGGACGATCGCGCCCGAAAGGGGTTGAACCAGGCATGTAATTCTATATTGCGCTTGCGGCACTCGGCGATCGCAAACTCCAGAGGATCGTAGTACGGCGACGGCGGCTTACCCTGGGTGCCCGTTAACCATCGACTCCAAGGCTCCAAATCAGATTTGTAAAAAGCATCCCCCTCCGGACGCACCTGCAAAAATACGGCGTTAAACTTTAGGGCCGCTAGCCGATCCAAAATTGTGGTCAGCTCTAGCTTTTGGGCCGTGCCGGTCATCCCCTGCTTCGACGGCCAGTTTAAATTCCACACCGACGCAATCCACGCCCCCCGCAGCTCCCGAGTATGCCCCACGCTGACCACCTGGGGCGCAGGCTCTTCGGTACCAAGCACATAGGGCGAGTCAATGGAAGGATAGCGATCCGTTTTTACCAGGGCCTGATACAAAATTGCCGCCACTTCCCCTCGGGTCGCCGGACGGTTGGGCTCCAGCCGATCCAGCCGGGGATAGTTCACCACCATACTGCTCGCCGTCGCCGCCGCCACCTGGTCAATGCCGTAGTCGGGAATATCCTGGGCGTCTTGAAATAACCCTTGCAGGTCGCTGGCACTGAGGTTGCGATTGCCCAAATCCAGTCCGTTAATGAGCGCCACCCACAGCTGCACCCGGGTAATATTCCAGTCGGGGCGAAAATAATTATTGGGATAGCCGCTAATAAAGCCCGCTTCGTAGGCTTCTCGGATTGCCGAGGCAGCCCAATGACGGCTGGGAACGTCGCGAAAGGTGATGGCGTTGCGGGTCCTGGGACGATCAAAGGAAGGGCGCAACAGGGCGGCAAACTGGGCACGGGTCAGGGCGCGGTCGGGCTGGAAGGTACCGTCGGGAAAGCCGTTAATAATGCGGCGATCGCTCAGGGCTGCAATAAACTTTTCTGCCCAATGACCTTGAATATCTGACAGTTGCGCCATGGCGATCTTTCTTCCCTTAAGCATCCCGTATCGTTAAGTCCTAGGGTAACCAACGAAGGGAAGAGCGATCGCATATAGTGACAAAACCCTTACGAGGTGGTGCCTTTGTCCGTCTACCCCAGCCCACCAAAACCGTCAAAAACCCATCAGATAACCTGATAATATCGGTTGGAAAGGGAAGCCGTCTCAATCCTGTCCCCGTCGTACAATAAGGGGCGGATTCAGGCTAAAGGCAGATTAAAGTAATCCACCCGGCCCCAGTCCCGTTTCTAGTTCAGTCTTATTTTTTAGAGCGACCCGAGGAGAAAACCCCATGCCGCTAGCGGTTGGTTCCCTGGAAACAAAAGGTTTCCCAGCAATTTTGGCCGCAGCAGATGCCATGGTCAAAGCCGGTCGCGTTACCCTGGTGGGTTATATCCGGGTGGGAAGCGCCCGGTTTACGGTAAACATTCGCGGCGATGTGTCGGAAGTGAAGCAGGCGATGGCGGCGGGCGTGGCGGCGGCGGAAACGGCCTACGGCGGTACGTTGGAGTCGTGGGTAATCATCCCTCGCCCCCACGAAAACGTTGTGGCCGTCTTGCCCATTGATTACAACGACGATGTGGCCCCCTATCGTGAAGCGGTGGAAAGCGCACGATTCCTGCCATCACGGTCTAACTAGGGGCTGTCATCATTTAAACCTCAAAGCCTCCCGCTGTAGCGGTTTCGTCCCCTAGTCTTTTTTGTCTTGAAAGGGCGTGTACTCCCCACTGTATAAGGCTTCTGGCTCTTAATTGATGACA
>CALCTI010000152.1 GCA_937894105.1 uncultured cyanobacterium | reverse complement strand
TGATGGGGGACGTGGAGGAAAAGCTGCTGCTAGTCACCCGACTGCGCACCTTTGAGAATGTGATTATTACCATTCCCAACGCCGCCCTTCTGAGCGGCAACATCATTAACTACAGCGCCTCCATTCGCGAAACCCAGCAGCCGGTGTCCTTTACTACCCAGGTCACCTTGGGCTACGACGTGCCCTGGCGAGATGTCAACACAGCCCTGGGGCAAGCGGCGATCGCCACCAGATACATTTTGAGCAGCCCCGCCCCGGTCATTTTCCAAGTGGGTCTGGGGGATTTTTCCGTCGCCTACGAAGTCAAAGTTTTTACCAACCATCCCAACGAAATGGAATGGATTTTGTCGGACCTGCACCAAAATATTCAAGACCAGTGCAACCTCGCCGGCATTGAGATCCTTTCTCCCGCCTATTCCGCCGTACGCGACGGCAATACCAGCACCACTCCTGAAAGCTACCGCCCCGAAGGCTACACCGCCCCCGGCTTCCAGCTCAATCCCTTGGGCAATCTCTTCCAAGTGGACCTACATACGCGCCAGCCCACCCCTCGCCAAAGTCGTGCACCTCGCCAAAGTCGCCCCAATTCCCGCCGCGCGCCCCAGCCTCCACCCTCCGCTCCTCCAAAGACCCCGCCCAGCACATCCCCCTCATTTTATGTCCAACGCCCAAACCCACACCCCCACCCCTCCTCCAGCCATAACCCACCTTCTCAAAATCAAGGATCGTAAAAGGAAAAATCTTAAGATGGGGAGTAACCTGCCATCAACACCCGCCAGAAACTGGGGCGTAAAGCTTGCGTCTGCTGGAGTGCGCCTGGTGAGTAGGGCGCGTCATCATTTCACAACGTTTCTAAACGTAATTGATAACGCCCTCTAAAGGCTATTGTTAAGCCTTGCCCGTTAAATTGATCTTGAAGCTATTTATCAAGCAATTGTGTTTAAGCTTTCCTGACTATTATTTCGACAATAAAGCCGCCAATTTCGAGCGAGTAATCTAAGGTTGAAAGAGTAAAGCTAAATAAATAAAGCTGAATAAATTACACTGGCACGGTGGAGTAGGAGGAATTAAATGACAACTGGTAATTTGCAGGATCGCCTTGGCAACATTGAGCAAATTCGCGACGTGCTGGTGGGCCCTCAGATACGGGATCTCCAGGAGCGTATGGTGCAGTTGGAGTCCAACTTAACGGTTTTTCAGCAGGAAACCCGCAGCCGCATTGACGAAGTGCAGCAGGTGTTAACGAGTGAGCTTCAGGCGGCCCTTGAGGCGATCGATAAGAAAAACAAGGCTCTGGCATCCAAAGATGAAGAAAATCGTGAGGATCTCCAGCAGCAGCTAAGTGCCCTAATGAAAAAGTTGTCTGGCAGTGAAGAAGCGTTGAAGCAGCTTTTCTATGCTGAAGTTAAAGGCGTTGTTGAATCCACAGACAAGAAAATTTTGACCTTGGCCCAAAAAGAGGAGCGGGAGCGGGCTGAAATTGGAGATCAGATCACCACTTTAGGGAACCGATTCAACGGCAATCTAAGCAACTTAAATGATTCTTTGGACCGTCAAACAACCACGTTGCGAGACGATATGTTGGCGAGCCGGAACAAGTTGCAAAATGACTTAAACGATCTGCGAGCTACGCTCATTAATGAGCTGGACAAGCGAATGATGTCTATGACTGATTCGAAGCTGGCTCGAAATGATATGGCGGAAATGCTGTTTGAACTGGGCTTACGTCTAAAGGGCACTGATTTTGTGCCATCGCTAAAGGATATGGGTGATGGGGAGGAGAAGCTATTGTCTGGTGGCTAAGGGCGATCGCTAATTACATCTCAAACTCAGCGATCGCGAGGGCTTCGGCCCTCAGCCTTTTTTACTCTCAAGGGCGTGCACTGTTTATTACGTAGGGATTCTAAAGCTGAGTTGGCTTTTGAAGTGAAATGAATGACACGCCCTGGTTTTGTGGGTTCAGGTTGATTTTTTATTTCCTTTGAACTGTTAGACAGGGGCAACAATCCTAAGCCCCTTTTTTATTTCACTAATCAATACGTACTAGGGGCTGTCATCATTTAAACCTCAAAGCCTTTCGCTGTAACGGTTTCAGCCCCTAGTCTTTTTTGTTTTGAAAGGGCGTGAACTCCCCACTGCATAAAGCTTCTGGCTCTTAATTGATGACACGCCCTAAGCTGCCTTACTAATACCTGCCTTACTAATACCTGCGTCACTAATCAATGGGCTGTTAAGCACTGTACATTTAAAGTTATAGGGAAGTAATCGTATAAGTGTTAGCGGCAAAGGTCGGTGAACTAGTGGGTAAGTGTTAGAACCTTCCCATAACGTTTATTTTCAAGGGCTATTATTCAAAGGCTATTAAAAGATAGGTCGAGATTTCGGTTCTGTTTATGGCGGATCCTGCTTCATCTCAATTTTCAAATCAGTCTGCAGGTGGTGCCGGTTCTGATCCGGGCAATTCGCCGCCTGAGGATATGGGTTTGCTGGAAAATTTGGTGGATTTGTTAGCCGAAAATCTGGATCAGAGAGAAGAGTCAGAGGCGATATCGGACACATTAGATGTGTCGGACCGTTATCTTTCTT
>CALCTI010000151.1 GCA_937894105.1 uncultured cyanobacterium | reverse complement strand
GCGTCTCCACCTCGGAAATCACCGCTTCCCCCAGCAAATCTACGGTAAATGCCAGCTTGTCTCGCCGCAGCCGCTCAATGGTTTTAATCGCCTGCTGGATCGTCTCCCCAGAAATATACTTTTGGGCCAGGGTTTTCACCGCCGTAGAAACACTCTGCGCCGCCACGGTACCCGGCACAGATTTGGCATCGGCAAAATTGAGCAGCCCCTTCAACATATCCGGCAGTTCCACATCATCCGTGGTGAGATATTCCTGAAGATGATTGGCAATTTCCGGGTTCGACTGTAACGCGGGAAGGCAATCAATAAATCGAAAAAGCTGCACCTTCAAACTCGGATTCGCCATGGTCCATTCCATTAGCTTTTCGTCGAGCTTCATTTGCTCTCGAATTTGTGACAAAAACCCTTTTTTAGGCTGAGAAGCAATCAATAATTCGCGGGCTATTTTCTGGGTGGCATCTTCGTAATTGGCGCTAATTTCAGGTGAAGCGTTAATTTCAGCAACCATCTTTAAGCCCTCAACATTGAATCTTACAAAGTTTGATCTTTAATTTTTTTATGTCTGAGAAATCAGACAATTCAACCGTTTTAGCATATTTTTAGGCGGCAAAAAACGAACCAAAAATCGACAGAACATAAGGATTACTATTGTTTCATTCAATTTTAATAGATCTGTTTTTAATATTTTTCTACACTTTCAAAAATCATTCTAAATACTAGTATTCAAAGTCCTTAGGGGCGAGTCATAAACGAATCTCAAAGCCTTGCGTGATAAGGTTTTTACAGTCCCTAATTTATTTTTATAGTCTTTCTCTACTCGAAATAGGATGCCTGGTAAAGGGAGGGTGGGGGAAAACCTGCATCCTATTGGCTTCGCCAACGAACGCCCTGCGAACAGCTTTGATCAGAGCATCGCTTCAGCTGTGTGGTGTCTGACTTTAGCCAAAGTCATTAGGGCTCATTGAAGTGTCTTTTTCTGGGTCAAAAGATGATCAAAAGGGCATGGTATTTCTCACTGGGCAAAGCTTCTGATATTAGTTAACAACTTGCCCTAGTACTTGGAGAAATGCTCAGTACAGGGAAAAAAGTTTTGACGTAGAGGCTAAAAGCCTTGCCAGTTAAGGGTTAAGGTGATTCCAATTTCGTTCGGGCGGTAAACAGGCTGAAATTACTGATCTGTAAGGATTACAGCTTTCGCATCTGATTTTTTGTCCCTGTGCTGAGGGAGAAATGACCCTTCCAAAAAAACGCTACAGGGCAATTCCAGGGCTCTCGTTAACGGCATCGGGCCAAACTTGCTCGCTTTTACCCACAAGCACCAAATTTTGGCGCATTCCCAGCCATCGTCCCCCTTGATTTTGATAGGCTCTTGCCAAATCCCCATTCAATAAAAACAGCGGTTCTTTTAAGTGCTTCCACTCTGCCTTAAGCTGTTCTTCACTGGCTACCACCACTTGGCAGTCACAGTAAAAGTTTAGGGATGGGCGCAAGGTGGGGTAGGACGTGTAAATTTTCTTACCCGTACCGCCAGACATTTGAATGAGTTCCGCCACCGGCATCACGTCATACTGTTCTCCCAGCTCCCATAGCCATTGGGGGGAGTTAAAGAAACAAAGAAAACTAATATAAAGTCCCCACAGCCCGACGGCGAGAAATCGGGGCGATCGCTCCCACACCTCCCGCGCCATTACCCCAAAGGTGAGGGCTAAACACCCTAGGGCGATGGTTAACGCCCAGTCCCAATCGGTGGCAAAACCAATAAAGTAGATGGTGCCGCAAAAGGCGCCCACCGCCAGCAGTGCCAAAATTATCGCCCACCACCGGGGAAAAAATTGATTGGTCTTTGGGGGCGATCGCAAATCCAAGCCCAGCACCGAAGTAGGCTGCCAAAACACGCGGCAGTAGTTGCCCACCATCAGTGCCAGCGCCGGGTAAATGGGCAAAATATACCAGGGGAGCTTGGTGCCCATAATGGAAATTACCAGCCCATAGCCACCTGCCCAGACCAAGACCAACTTCGCCCACGCCCAGGTGCGATTTTTCCAGGCGATCGCCCCTGCTGCGGGCAGCAGCAGCAGCCACGGCCAGCTATATTTCACCAGCTCCAGCAGGTAATACCACGGGGGGCCCCCCCGTTTATTAACGGAATCCCACACTCGCTGAAAGGATTGGGAGACCAAATTTTGATCAATAAACGCCATGCCGTAGTGATCAAATTGCAGCCCGTACAAGGCGCACGCCTGAAGCAAGACCAACAGAATCACCAGCCAATAGAGGGGCAGCCGCAGCACTCGAGGCGTATCCCACGCCAAAAACG